>SKIG01000095.1 GCA_007116535.1 Psychroflexus sp. | reverse complement strand
TTCTTCTAACTGAAAGTGGCTTAATAAATAATCATTCCAAAACCAATCAATATACTTGTTTAATCGCTCTAAATCCACTTTTTTCTGAATTCCTTTTTTAAGTCTAAGTTCAAAAATCAATACCGTATGATGTTCGCGGGATAGATTTTGTAGAGCGGGGTGTCTTTTGATGGGTTTTAGTGCCATAGATAAAAAGTTAAAAAGAAATCTTTTTGATAATACTCTCCACCGCTCCAAGATAGCTTCTCCCAAAAAGATTCAAATGAACAAGCAAATAGTAAAGTTGGAACAACTCTACTCGGGACTCCCAATCTTTCTCAAGAGGAAAAATAGTGTGATAATGTTCAAAAACGCTTGTATCATATCCTCCAAAAAGCTTCATCATGGCTAAATCCATTTCACGAGGAGCAAAAGCCACAGCAGGATCTATCAATACGGGTTTTCCATGCATATCAACCATGTGGTTTCCATTCCATAAATCACCATGAATTAAGCTCGGTTTTTCATCCGGAATTAAACTAGAAACACGTTCGTAAAAAGCCTCAAGTTGAGGAAAGTTAAAGCCATTGTTTGCTGCTAACTCAAATTGTGGTTGAAGCCGTTGTTGGATATAAAATTCGCTTGCATTAGAAGCCGAAGCATTGTACTGATGCAAGGATCCGATGTAATTGTCGTGAGCCAATCCAAAATTATCCTGACTTGTTTGGTGTAATTCGGCAAGACGAAGGGCAAATTCTTTAGAGAAATCTGCTTTTTTCTGCCCTGAA
This sequence comes from Psychroflexus sp., assembly GCA_007116535.1. Taxonomy (GTDB): domain Bacteria; phylum Bacteroidota; class Bacteroidia; order Flavobacteriales; family Flavobacteriaceae; genus Psychroflexus. The sequence goes on along the minus strand of SKIG01000095.1, from coordinate 2,351 downwards.
GGAATATAACTCATTACCAAAAAGGCAAGATTATCAACTTCGCCGATGTTGATGACCTCAGGAATTACAAATGAGGAATGCTTTGCTAATAATTGAAGTCCATTTGCTTCTGCTTCAAACATTTTGGGAAAAGAGTTGGCATGATTCAATTTTACCACATAGTTTTCAGTAGTCGTTTTCAGAAAAAAAACCTCATTGATATCTCCTCCTGAAAGTGGTGAAAAGCCTTGAATATTTTCTCCTAAAGATTCAGTAATAGTATGTAAAACTTGTTGATTCATCGGGTAATTTAGCTTTTCAAAAGTAAGATTTCTGTGGTTTATATAACGTTTCTAACTGACAAATATCAGAATTTTTGCACATAAATTTATTTTGTAACAAGTGTTACCAATAGATGCTTTCTATGCTATTAATTTTGTGGCATAAATTAATGTGATATGAAGATTAATATAACAGTAGGTTTTGTTTTTTTACTAAGTTTTGGGTTTGCACAGGAGAGTCAACTCATTAGCTTAGCAGAATTCAAATCCAAAATCGAACAAAATAACCGCAGTCTCCAAGCCAACGAGCAGGAGTATTTGCAAATGAAAGCCGAGTTTCAATCGGCAAATGCGGCTTTTTTGCCCCAATTAAGTGCATCGCACACGGCTTTTAGAACAGACAACCCGGTAATGGCTTTTGGAACATTGCTGAATCAAGGGGTTTTTACAGAAAACGATTTTTCCGTGGATAATCTCAACAACCCGTCCCCAATTTCCAACTTTGTAACTACTTTTCAGGTAGAGCAACCTTTGCTTAACTTCGATAAATTAGTGATGCGGTCGGCTTTAAAAAGTCGTTCGGAAGCGCAAGCGTACCAAAATGCCTTCAAAAAAGAAGCCCTTTTGCTGCAAGCAGACCGACTCTATATGCAGTTGCAGTTAGCCTACAAACGTGTAGAAGTAATAGAAAAGTCAAAGCTTACTGCAAAAGAGAATTTGCGTGTTATTGAAGATTTCTACGAAGAAGGATTGCTTGTAAAATCGGATGTATTGAGTGCAAAAGTTCGCTATAATGAAGTTGAGAATGCCTTGCAAAAAGCCAACAATGAACTTCAAAACATTTCGGAGTATATGCACTATATGATGAATGAGGAAGGCAATCTTTTACTTCCCGAAAATGAATTAAGCATTCAGATGTTACCCTCTTCGGAGGCTTCAGAATTAGCTACAAGAAGCGATTTGATGGCGATGGATTTAAGTGTAGAAGCAACAGAGCAAATGAAAAAATCTGCAGGAATGATGTACCTTCCAAGCCTTAATGCATTTGGAAATGTACAGTATTTCGACAAAGATGTGTTTGGTACGGGAGCGCAAAACTTTTTTGTGGGAGCCTCATTGCAGTGGAATCTTTTTGAAGGAGGAAGCCGAATTGCCAAAAATCAACAGATGAAGGCGCAATTGAATAAAACAAGAATTGAAGCTGAAGATTACAAAGCAAATGCAGCGCTAGAATTGCAACAAGCCAAACGAACTGTGTTGGAAGCAGAAAACAAAATGAATAGAAATAAATTGTCTTTGGAACAAGCCGAAGAAGCTTATACAATTAGAAAAAATAGATTTGAGGAAGGTTTAGAGAGAACAACCGATTTACTGAACGCTGAGGTAATGCTTGCTAATCAAAATTTACTGTATCAACAATCGATTTTTGAATTCAATTTAGCGCAAATACAGGTCCAATTTTTAGGGAATGCTAAGTAAGTACCTTTTGCTCACTGGTTATTGTGACCAAGTTTTAGAGATAAAATAGAGAATCGAGTCAGTTTTATAGATTTTTATGGAATTGAGAGAAAATAAAAAACAAAAATTAGATTAGCAGGATGCCATCATTGACGTTTTTTTAAATCATAAATTATCAATGTTTTGTTTCAGGTTCGATCGGAGTCGAGAACCATTCACATCTCATCTTAGCCTGTCCTGAGCGATAGCCGAAGGGCTCGATGCTAAAACAAGATTAAAAAACATCACAACGAATTAAATAAAATTTGCAAAGTTTTCAGGACCTCGAGCAGACAAAACATAATACAAATACTTAAATTATTAATACAACTCAAAATGAATAAAATAACGCATACTTTCGGAATACTAATCATCGCTTCAAGCTTACTTTTAAGCTGTGGCAAAAAGGATGAGGCTACTAATGAAGTTGAATCAGGGATTCAAGTGGAGGTTGTTCAACCTTCAACAGAACTTCCAAAAACCCTTGCATTTAAGGGGAAGATTGCTTCAGCAAAATCGACAAGTATTCGTACGCGCGGATCGAGTTTTGTTGAAGAAGTCTATGTAAAAACAGGCGACCTAGTAAAGCAAGGC
>SKIG01000182.1 GCA_007116535.1 Psychroflexus sp. | reverse complement strand
GTAAAAGCAGGAACAAAAGTGAAGAACATCCGCTTGACCGACGGCGACCATAATATCGATTGTAAAATTGATGGATTTGGAGCAATGTCTCTAAAATCTGAATTTGTCAAAAAAGCATAATTTTTAAGTTTACGAAGGTAGATTATTGTACATTACTAACTGTGGAACTTTCAGGGGTTTTGTGTTTCTTTGTGGTATAGTTCACGGAAAAGCTATGCCACAAAGGATTACCGAGAACCTGCCTGCATGCACTAATCAGGCAGGCATGCCTACTTGCATACGCTTGTAAGGCAGGGTCACAAAAGCCACAAAGTGTCTGAAAAAAACGATTATAAATCGAACTTAGGTTATTATTCAACAGTAGTTGTAAGTGTAAAATTCTAAAAAACCCTTCAGTAACTTATACCAATTTGACTATCAAATGTCGTTAAGAGAGCGAAATTGCTTTTTTCATATATGACGCTGTGAATAATTTGCATAGCAGGGTTACGGAAATTGTGAACAAGGAAATATATGGAAAAATGAATGAGCTAAATAGCGACATTTTATGGTTAATTTGGTATTAATAAATACTCCCACTACTGTGGTCTTTTGAAGCTCCGGTAACACTACTCAATACGTTCACTTGATTGTTTATCCGAAGTACGCCAATTAAACCAAAAATCAATGCTTCTTTAAAATTGATAAGCTCTTTTTGAGGTAAGTGAATTTTTGCTTTGGTTTGTTGTTGTATAAGAGAAATTAAATACGTGTTGAAAGCACCTCCGCCTGTAATCAATACCCTTGCTTTTTCAGGAATACAACGAGCAATCTGAAATGCAATATGCGCTGTAATACTTCCTATTTTTTCTTCTGTGCTAAGTTGATAGCTTTCTACAATCGGATAAAAATTAGCTTCCAACCATTCAATTCCTAGTGACTTGGGAGGCTTTATGAAGTAATATGCCAATTCGTTAAGCGCATTTACTAAAGTAGTGTGCGCTTTACTTTTTTGGGCGATTTCACCAAAATTATCATACGGGAAACCAAGTTGCTCTGTATAAAAATTCAATGCTTTATTGGCGGGGCAAATATCAAAGGCGATGCGCTTTCCGTTTTCTTCAAAAGAAATGTTTGCGAAGCCACCAATGTTGATGCAATGTGAATATTCAGAAAAAAGCAATTGATCACCAATGGGTACCAAAGGCGCGCCTTGCCCGCCAAGTTGAACGTCTTGCACTCGAAAGTCACACACAAAAGGAACTTCCATCGCATCCTCATAATTCATTAGATTTCCCAACTGAAAAGTGATTCCATTTTCAGGTTGATGAAAAACAGTATGCCCATGCGAAGCAATCAAATCTAAATTTTGAATATCATGTGTTTCAATGAAATTCTTTACTATCTCTCTCGTGAATTTGGAGTATTCAATATCTAATTGAAATAATTCATCTTCATCAAGCAAATGCGCCTTAGCCAATTTAGTTTTCCATTCTTCTGAATAGGGAAGTGTTTCGGCTTTTAGTAATTGAAACTCCCACGATTCATTACGAAAAAATGAGGCATAACACATATCTAAGCCATCCAAAGAAGTGCCTGACATTAGACCAATGACATAGGTAGGTTGATTGAAAAATTCTTGATTCATAAGTTGTTTTTACTAAAACGATTGAATAATTCGTAAAAATAAGCAAACTATACTGAATATTAGGCAGTTTAGATTATATTTGCGCTCACATTATTAACAATACATCAATTCACAATATAGTATGGATTTCAAATTTACGGAAGAACACGAAATGATACGTCAAGCAGCACGAGATTTTGCAAAAAATGAGCTGCTACCAGGAGTAATAGAACGCGATAACAAGCAGGAATTTCCTATGCAGCAAATCAAGCAATTAGGTGAGCTTGGGTTTATGGGTATGATGGCTTCACCTGAGTATGGTGGAGGTGGAATGGATACCGTTTCTTATGTCATTGCCATGGAGGAGTTGTCTAAAATAGATGCCTCTGCATCAGTAGTTGTGTCTGTAAATAACTCATTGGTTTGTTGGGGATTAGACACTTACGGAAGTCCTGAGCAAAAAGAAAAGTATTTGAATCCGCTTACTACAGGAGAAAAAATCGGTGCTTTTTGTTTGAGCGAACCTGAAGCAGGAAGTGATGCTACATCACAGCGTACAACTGCTATCGATAAAGGTGATCATTACGTAATCAACGGAACAAAAAATTGGATTACAAATGGAAATTCAGCGGATATTTATTTAGTGATTGCACATACCGATAAGGAGAAGAAACACCGAGGAATCAATGCTTTCATCGTAGAAAAAGGGATGAAAGGCTTTGAAGTAGGCCCTAAAGAAGACAAAATGGGAATCCGTGGAAGCGACACTCACTCATTGAATTTCAATGATGTAGTTGTTCCTAAAGAAAACCGTATTGGCGAAGATGGATTTGGTTTCAAGTTTGCGATGAAGACACTTTCGGGAGGAAGAATAGGCATCGCCGCTCAAGCTTTAGGAATTGCCGCAGGAGCTTACGAAATGGCGAAAGAATATGCCAAAACAAGAAAAGCTTTCGGAACTGAAATCATGAACCACCAAGCTATTGCTTTCAAATTGGCAGATATGCATACCAAAATTGAAGCTGCAAGACATCTTGTGATGAAAGCTGCTTGGGACAAAGACAATGGACTTGACTATGACTTATCGGGAGCTATGGCAAAATTATACGCCTCCGAAGTTGCTATGGAAGTTACTACTGAAGCTGTACAAATTCACGGTGGAAATGGTTATGTAAAAGAATACCACGTAGAACGTTTGATGAGAGATGCTAAAATTACTCAGATTTACGAAGGAACTTCTGAAATTCAAAAAATCGTTATTTCAAGAAGCATCTTAAATATGTAGATCTTGTAGTTAAATACAAAACAATATCAATCCTTCGGCTAATTTTGCTGAAGGATTTTTTATTTTTGTTGAATGCGTTATTTTATTAAGCTTGCTCTAGTATTTATTTTTTTGAAAGCGGAAGCTCAACATCAGTTTCCTGAAATACACCTGGATGCTTATTTAGAAACCTATCTAATGCAAGAAACAGGAAGTGCATCCAACAATATCTTACCCTCTTTTTTCTATTCTTTT
>SKIG01000084.1 GCA_007116535.1 Psychroflexus sp. | reverse complement strand
TTTTATCTATTGAAGAGATGAAAATTGAAGGAAAGAAAAAAATGAGTGCCATAGACTTGATTAATGGAAACCTAATTGACGGAAAGTCTTATTTTTCTTAGGCTCACGATTTTTCTTGTTTTTACAAATTTTCAGACGAAAGTTATTAACAATTTTATAAAGTTATCAACAATTTGACACAAAAAGCTTGTGAGCGCTTGCATAATAAGGAATTCCCTATAAATTTGTGGAACATATTTTCGTTTAACCTAATATAAATATTAAATCATGAACAAAACAAACTTAATTGATGCAATGGCAGAAGATGCTGGTATCTCAAAGGCAGCTGCAAAAAAAGCTTTAGAGTCATTTTTAGGAAATGTAGAAAAAGCATTAAAAAATGAAGATAGAGTATCTTTAGTAGGATTTGGATCTTGGTCAGTTTCTAAGCGTGCTGCAAGAGAGGGAAGAAACCCACAAACAGGTAAAACTATCAAAATCGCTGCTAAAAATGTAGTTAAGTTTAAAGCAGGTTCTGAGTTACAAAAAGCTGTAAACTAGTTCCTATCAAACGAACACTTAAAAGCCTTCAAAAAGTTGAAGGCTTTTTTTTTGCTTCAAATTTATGTATTGATAATTTTTTTTAAGTATTAACAAGATTATTTTAAAATAATTTTATAATTTAGTGATAAATTAGTAGTCATGGAAACAATTTTACCAAAGACAGGAAACTTATTGATTGCAGAACCATCGATAATTGGAGATTTATCATTCAATAGGTCAGTAATACTGTTGTCGCATCATTCACCAAATGGCTCTGTCGGTTTTATTTTAAACAAACAATTGAATGTTACCTTAGATGAACTTGTTCCTGAGATTGAAAAAAGAGTCACCTTATATAATGGCGGACCCGTGGAACAAGATAATCTTTATTTCATCCACAGAGTACCCGAACTTATACCAAATAGTGTAGAAATTAGGGATGGAATATTTTGGGGAGGTTCTTTTGAAACCACAATTCAACTAATCAATGAAAACAAGATAACCGAAAACGACATTAAATTCTTTCTCGGTTACTCAGGCTGGGATCCGCTTCAGCTTGAAAATGAACTTAACGACTCTGCTTGGATAATAACCGATGAAGTAGATTGCAACGAGGTAATTACCATTCCTGATGCTTCTTATTGGCAATCTAAACTTAAAAAGCAAGGCGGTGAATACTTACTTTGGTACAATGCTCCCGAAAATCCTATGCACAATTAAACAAAAGTCTCACTAATTCAATCTTGCTTTTGCATTAAGCAAGCCTATCAGTCGTTTAGAAAAATCAGTTGAAAAAAATTTTTTACGATATTTTGTTATAGGCTGAATACCTTTAATTACATTTGTTATAAATAATTCGTCTGCTTTTTGGAGTTCAAATGGTGAAATTGACTCTTCTTTTAATTCTATTCCTTCTAATTCACCTAAAATAGACATTACCTGTTTACGAATTATTCCATTCAAACATCCGTCTGAAATTGGCGGTGTTTTCACGAGGTTTTCTTTCACTATAAACAGATTTCCGTTTGATGCTTCAATAACCGATTTTTGATCGTTAAGAAGCAAACAGTTTTGATAGTCGTTTTCTTCGGCATAAATACTTGCCAATATAGAAACCAATTTATTATTTGATTTGATAGACGAGAGTAAACCTGAAGCAACATAATGATCTTTAAATAATTCTACTTCATAATCATTACCGCTTAAAACGTAGAAAGACTCTGAAATAGGATAAGCTGAAATCATATAATTCACTTCTCTGCTTTCAGGAGTATATAATCCTCCATCCTTACGCCACACATTGATTTTAATTTTTGAGGGCTGTTGACTTAAATTATTTGCTTCAATAAGAGACTTTATCTCAGCTTCAAGAAATTCGGGTGAAAAACTTGAAGGAATTTCCATTCGCAAGATACGCATAGAAGCCATTAACCGAAAGTAGTGATCTTCCCAAAACATTATCTCGCTATTTATCACGCGAATAGTTTCAAAAAGTGCGTCTCCGTACTGAAAGCCTCTATTTAAAATAGAAATACTCGCATCTTCTGACGCAAGTATCTCACCATTTATATTGAACATATGTCTATTTTTTAATTAGAACCTAAAATATGTTTAAGCTCTCCTACCATGTTTTCCCACAACATTTTACCCTCTTCTACCTCATCTTCTTCAGCAAAATCCGTTATCATAAGGGAAACATCTTTGGTTATTTCATCAACTTGAATTCTTAATTCAAAATAACAAGATGAATCATCTTCTTCATCATCAACCCATCTAAATTTGACTTTATCGCCTGATTTTTTGGTTAGTAGCTTGGCCTGTTCTTCACTTCCATTCCAAATAAAAGTAAATAATTCACCTCTCGAATTGACATTATCTGCATACCATTCACTTAAGCCTGAAGGTGTAGAAATATATTGAAATAATAGTGCCGGTGACACTTGTATAGGGAATTCTAATTCATATTTTATCTTATCACTCATAACTAGTTGAAGTTAAATTTTCAGGAAAGCAATATAAGTAATTTAAGCAAATTCAATGCTTTTTTTCAAAAAATAATTTAGAATAATTTTAAAAAAGCAGTAGCTAAGCTCAAGTGCATGTAATTAGCTTAACTTTTAGCCAAAAAAGCTCTTCAAAAAAAATCACTCAAAAAATAAGTGAAATAAAAAAGAAGGTAGTATATTTGCACTCGCAAAAATGGCGTGATAGCTCAGTCGGTTAGAGCGTCGGATTCATAACCCGGAGGGCGCCAGTTCAATTCTGGCTCACGCTACAACAAAAAGCCTAGTGTTTTTTCACTAGGCTTTTTTAATTACTAAATCTTGACAGTTGATTTTGGCGGCTTATCTTTCCTGTTTATGTTTTGTGCCAAAATTTTAGCGTCAAAGTGAACTCCATCTCCGTGCATATCTGCTAATAAGATTTGACGGTTCTTTCTATTTTCTGATTTTCTTTCCATCATTTTTTGTTTAAGATTAATAAGAAAATTAAATAAAAAATGTTGGCTAAAATTTAACTTATACCTCAAAAAACAGAATTTATATGTTAAATTAATAAGATTATTAACCTGCTAAAGACAAATGATCTTGTAATGAAGCAAT
>SKIG01000133.1 GCA_007116535.1 Psychroflexus sp. | reverse complement strand
TTTTCGTCACGAATCATTTGAAGGTAACGCTCCAGCATTTCTTTATTATCGAATATCCTTGGATTTTTGATTGAGTCAAGGGCTAAGTTGATGGTAGCAATAGGCGTCTTGAACTCATGGGTCATGTTATTGATGAAATCTGTTTTGATTTCTGAAATCTTACGTTGCTTAAACAACTGACTTATAGCTGTAGAAAATGCAAGAATTATTACCAAGGTAAATACTCCAGACAATAACCCCATGGTTTGAACCGACTGAATAATTTGTTGATTTTTATCTTTGAAATCAATCAAAAGTTGGTAGTTGTTTTGCGAGTTTTGAGCATCAAAAATTGGAACACCATAGGTAGTAGGCTTTTTAATTTCAAAGTTAGCTGACTTAATTTTGGTTGGCAAATCATTACTATAAATACCAAATTCAAAATCTGAGTCTATATTTCTGCTTTCTATTTCATCTTTAATTACTTGCTTGATACTTTCTACATCTACTCTCTTATGAATTGGAATCTTACTTGCGCTTTCCTTTATTACATCTAGCATTAAGAAACGCTCGCTTTCATCCATATTATGGATGCGTTCGTATCGCTCTACAGCAGATAGCGAGGCTCCATCTGTTCCATCTTTCCTAACTAAACGAGTTACTTTTCTATTGACATACTTTCTAAATTCTATACTGTCTTGAGAATCTGACAAGAAAGGGGAAGATAACTTATAATCTTCTTGTAGTAGAGAATTTGTATAAATCAAAAAATCACTTGTCTCGTCATCTTCTTTGAATTGGAAAAGTTCACTTAATTGTGATTGAAGTGGTTTAGTGTCATCTGCAATTGCAGCGAACTCTACATAATAGCGATTAAATTCATCGTATTCAATTTTTTTTGCCGCAGCAATTAGGACTTGTTTAGCGGTAATTGAGAACTGTTCTTCACTTTTTTTGACTGAGTCTAAAATCCAATACCCTTGAACGAAAATAATTCCGATCAGGGAGATACTCATAAAAATTACTAACAAATTAAAGACTCGTGAATTCATTTCCCAAATGTAAAAAGAGACATTTTAACATTTGAGCCTTTAAGAAAACATTAACTAGCATTTTTATTAAAGAAAATGATTATCTTTTAGATATTTAACAATTTTATCTACATTTTCTTGTATTTTATTTAAATTATTGTTTTCTATTGAAATATTAGCAAAACTTTTCTTCTTGTCATCACTCCATTGGCGTTCCATTCTTGCTAAAACTTCTTCTTTTCTAACACCATCTCTTTTCATTACTCGTTTAATTCTTTCTTCTTTTGGAGCCGTAATTAAAATTACTGCATCACAAAAATCTTGACGGCCTTGTTCAATCAAAATAGCGGCTTCATAAAGCACCGACTTAGAAGTTTGTTTACTTGCCCAATTCAAAAAATCTTTATGCACCTCAGGATGAACAATTCTGTTTAGTTGCTCTAATTTAGATTCATCTTCAAAAACTTGTTTTGCCAGAAAAGGGCGATTAAGTTGATTGTTTTCGTAAGACTCCTCTCCAAAGACTTCAATAATCTTAGTTCTAATGTTTTCATTAGAATTCATCAATCGTTTAGCTTCCGTATCTGCCACATAAACAGGTAATCCTCTTTGCTGCAATAAATCAACAATAGTTGACTTACCACTACCTATTCCACCTGTGATTCCTATTATATATTTATCCTTCATTTTAAAGATTTTCTGTTACTAAATACTCTACTTTAGTCGTGTCTATCCAACAGTCTTTGACTTCTTTAGGTTGATTTGTGACTTTTATCGGAAGATATGAAAAACCTCTTTGAATATGATTGTAATCGACCCTCAACTCAAAATCTTTGGTGGTAATTTCTTTTGCAATTTCAATAGGTACTTTACATCGCAACTGAACGTGTTCAGGAAATAATTGAACTTTTTGACTTGATGGTAGATTTGAGATTTGAACTTTGGAAGTAAACGTAACTTCAGAAAATTGTTTTACTTCTACCAAAAAGTCTACTTCATCAAAAAGTAACATATGCCCGTATTCTTTTGAAGATTTAAGCGTTGCTTTTGCTGTAAAGGATTTACTTACTTCATCAAAAGTTAGTTTCTCTGTAAAGATTTCAGTTATTATTTCAAAAGAGTCTTTTGATCCTATTACTTGAACTGAATCTTTTTCAAGCTGAATAGGCTGAAAACTATCAAACGATGGAGCATAGTTAACCTCTATCCGTGGTGTTATTGGAAGAAACTCTGAGTAAAATTGTTGGTATTTTATTGGAGTGGGGACTTCTAATAATTTAGGAATAGAGGAACTTGTAACTGTATTTCTATATAATGAATCTAGTAAAGCTTCATCTAAATGGTAGGCTGATAGTGTGTCGATTAGCAAATTTGATGGTATTTTAAAAGTCTTGTATTTTGACGAATTCAGCAAATGGCTTATTCCTGATGTTTTATATGCAGCAATTACTTCAAAATGCTCGTTCTTGACAAACACATCTTTTGGTAAATCTGTAATATATATCTTTGTTTGAACCTGAAATTCATATTCAGTTGAAAGCTGAATAATTAACCACATTAATAAAGCAATACCCACAAAAATAAAATAATTTTTGGCTTGAAAGTTATTCCAGTATTTCTTTAAAAGGCGCTGCATTAATCTGCATTTTTTTTGGAAAATAACTCAGGGAATTCCTCTTGTTCATCTTTATCCAATACGTTTATGGAGAACCACGTCAGCATAAACCCAAGTCCATAGCTAGTAAATTGAATAATAGTAGCTAAAACAGCCAAGACACTAATTGATAGGTTTTTGGTTTTTGAAATTGAATCTAATAATATGAGAACAAAGTAAAATAAAAAAAACTGAATAAATACATATATATCGAGTATCATAAATAAACCTGCAATTAATAAAGCAAGCATGAAAACACTTGGAAATAAGTAGGTGATTTTAAAACGGCTGGGGTGCCATTTGATTAATATTGCTCTTACCTGCCCAAATTTATAGGTTTGTTTTTGGAATTTGGCCCAATCTATTCTTCGTTTGTGGTACACATAACTTGCAGGAAATAACTTTGTGGTGTAACCAAGTTGATTGAGTCGGATGCTTAAGTCAGGGTCTTCTCCAGGGTGAATTTGACCAAAGCCT
>SKIG01000260.1 GCA_007116535.1 Psychroflexus sp. | reverse complement strand
TGGAAAAGTTCCTAAAGGAGTACAATTTATAATTAACTGATGTTCCAATAAGACTTTTTTATCAATTGAACTATAGTCCAAATCACCTAACTTTTTATCTCTGGAAACACAACTGAAATCAATTCCTTTTTTCTTCAATGCAAACAATATAGCTTTAGAAGCTCCTCCCGTACCTAATACCAAGGCTTTTTTATGGTGGCTTTCTAAAGAATCTTCAATAGATTTCAGAAAGCCAATATAGTCGGTATTGTGTCCAATGAGTTTATCTCCTCTAACTTCAATAGTGTTTACAGCTCCAATTTCTTCAGCTTCACTAGAAAGTTCATCCAAAAAAGGGATAATTTCAACTTTATAGGGAATAGTTACATTGAAGCCACTCCATTTTTTATTCACAAGCAAATTTCGGAATTCTTCTATGTTTTCCAGATGACAATTCTCATAGCTTGCGTTAATCTTTTCTTGTTGAAATTTTTCACTAAAGAAAGACCTAGAAAAAGAATAGTCAATATTTTTACCAATTAAACCAAATTTAAGCATGTTTTTTGGAATTACTTCTGTATTTATCCAACAACAAAAGTAAGGAAATCCCGAGGATTATGTAAAAAACTGCCCACCATGTTTCTGAATCATTTAAGTTGGGCAGGTAACGTTGGTAAAAGTCGATAATAGGTTTCCCGTTTGTGTCGAGGACAATTTCACCTGAAATACTTGTTTCATAAACCGTTTTTTTCCAAGGCCATACAACACCTAAACTTCCAGTTATAAAACCTATAATTACCGCATAGGTTTGTATTTTGAAGTTTTTCAATACATAGCCTAATAAATGAGAAAGGCTAATCAAACCAACCACAGAGCCTAAGGTAAACATAGCTAGTACCTGAAGAAGTCTCATCCGAACTTTGTCTTGCAAAAAAGAGAAATCAAGCTGAGAAATATTTACTAAAGTATCAAAAAGCGCATTGACAGAATCGACAAGTAATAGCACATAATTTCCTATCAAAATAAGGATAAATGAACCTGAAAGACCTGGTAGTGTCATTCCTGAGACGGAGATAATGCCGCATACAAATACAAATAATAAATTATCGTTTTCAGTGGCAGGCTCTAAAAAGCTAATAGCGAGTCCGCAAAGAATTCCGATAACTAAAAATAGATAATTTCGTTTTTGTTCAAAGCTGAAATCTTTTAACATATAATAGATAGAGCCAATAATCATACAAAAAAACCAAGCCCAAACATACAATTCGTAATGTACAATAAGTAAGTCAAGTAGTTTGGAAACACTGAAGTAGCTTACCGTTGTTCCTAGTATCAACGCTCCTAAAAATAAAGCATTAATGTATTCTAAAAAACGCTTCCAAGGCTTGTAGATAACAAGCTTTAATGCTTTTGCGTTGAATTTTTGAAGTGAATAGATAAATTCTTCATAAAAACCACCCACAAATGCAACAATTCCTCCTGAAACACCGGGCACCTTATTGGCTGCACCCATAGCCAAACCTTTTAGAAAAAGAAAAAAGTAATCAGTTCTATTTCTATTTTTTGAAGGCATACTTATCGATTTTTCTTCTTTGCTAAGGCTTCTAAACCAAAGACAACTAAAAGTCCAAGTCCAAAAGTAAGCAAAGATTCCCAAAAATAATTTTCCATAGGAAAATTGAACGGAGAAACCCAATCTTGATCTAAGATAATTTCTTTATTGTTAATGGTTTCGGTTTTGGTAGTGATTTTCCACGGCCAAATTTTTGTTATTGAACCTGCTACAAATCCTGTTAGGATAACCATCATTAAGTTATTGTATTTTTCAAAAAGGAACTTCAACAACCTAGCAAAACTTAGTAACCCAACAACAGCACCTAAGGCAACCATCAAAATCTTTACTAAGTCGAAGTTACTAACTGCGTCCGTTACATTTTTGTATGAACCCAACAAAACCAAAATAAAAGCTCCTGACAAGCCGGGGAGAATCATTGCGCAACTTGCTATTGCTCCTGAAATAAACAAATATAGATAGGAGTCGCTACCCGAGGAAGGATTGACAAAGCTCACAAAAACAGCTAAAACACAACTTAGGGTAAGCAGAATAATCATTGCAATATTCCATTTTTCTACTTGCTTTAGAAGATAAATCACACTAGCTAACACCAAACCGAAAAAAAACGACCAAACCAAAATAGGGTAGGTGTCTAGCAGGTAATTGGCTACTTTCATTAAACTGAAAATACTTACAAATACTCCTGCAAACAAGTTAATTAAAAATGTAGCATTGCTCTTTTTCCAAAAACTAGCAAAGCCTTCATTTTTTAGAACCAATAAAAGAGAAGGTTTTAGTTCACTAATGCTGTCTATCAATTTTTTGTAAATTCCTGTGATAAAGGCAATTGTTCCCCCTGAAACTCCGGGGACAACGTCTGCAGCTCCCATAGCCATACCTTTTAGAAAGAGTTGAAACGATGGTTTAGTCATAGTATGATTTTAGCTAAAATGAAATTCAAAAGTAGTGAATGATTATCGTTTACTTTACTATTATTTTGTGGGTGCTTGTGGTTTTTGAAGCAGTTAGCTTCAATAAATAAACTCCTTTCTGTGGAATAGTAAGCTCATGTTGCTTGCCAATATTCATCTTTTGCTGAACCAACTTACCTTGCAAATTGTATAGCTCAAGTTGTTCTATTGGATACTGATTTTTGATGTTTACTCTTCCCTGTGAAGGATTCGGATATATACTTAAACTTTCAAATCTAAAATCTTCGTTTGATAAGTTACAATTTGCCTCATCTAAGCCCCAAACTGCACAAACGTAATCGGGATTGTCTATATATGGATTTCTATTTCCTTGAAAAATAAAAGCGGCATTGTTTCTTGCAATTTCATGCTCGTCTACGGGGTCACTTATATGCCATTCATATAGCAAGTCGATTGCCCACTGGTCAAATGCTTGTGAGGAAGTTCCGTTCATAAGTAGGTCTCCGTCAGGATTATTACCTACCCAATTAGCGATTAAATTTTCATATCGTGTAGCTATATAAAAATAGGCTCTAGCAATATCTCCTTTGTATTCATCGGCGACCTCAAAAACAGTTCCTGAGATTCCAGGTGTCGCACTTGGCCCAAGTTTTGAACCGTTCTGACTAGTAAAAGTTGGATTATT
>SKIG01000185.1 GCA_007116535.1 Psychroflexus sp. | reverse complement strand
TTTTTCAATGTTCTAATTGGAACTTATGAAAAAAGAGGTCATTATGAAATGGTCGAGAAAGTTGGTTTATATTGGCACTTTGTTGACTTAGTTTGGGTATTTGTATTTACATTCTTCTATTTAGTTTAAATAAAAAATTATGGCACACGCACACGACGCACACCACGGGGACACAACAAAAAGAATATGGGTTGTCTTTGGTATATTATCTGTTTTAACTTTAGTTGAGGTTATTCTAGGTATTATCAAGCCTGATTCACTTGTATATAATGATCTTATTACTTTATCTTATTTAAATTGGATATTTATCATATTAACAATTTTCAAGGCATACTATATTACTTGGGCTTTTATGCACATGGAGCATGAAACACCTGGCCTACGAAGATCTGTAGTTTGGACAGCAGTGTTTTTGATCTGTTACTTAGTTGCTATCCTATTGATAGAAGGAGGTTATATCTACGATGTATATGAGAATGGTTACGTGACATGGGATTTTTAATCCAATACGTAGTTAAAACTTATTCAAAAGACAGCACTAAGGTGTTGTCTTTTTTTATTTTTGCATACTTATATAGCACATAATTCAAGATGAAAGAATTTAAAAAATATGCCGTACTGGGAATTTTGTTTATCCTTCCCTTAGTAGCATACCTTTTCTTTTCGAGAGGAGTAAATAATTTTGTAAAGTTACCCACTATAAGTGAGGATGTTCTTGTTGAAACCAACTTTACTAATGCACTTTCAAATGAAAAATTCTCACTTGAAGAAAAGATAAATCTACTCACTTTTTTTGGTGAAGACGTAGCTAGAAAGAAAGTAGCTGCAATGAATTTGAAAGAAAAAGTGTATGACAAAAATAGAACTTTTACAGACTTTCAGGTGGTTACTTTCTACTCCCCAAATCAAGAAGAGGAAATCAAATCATTTATTTATGACATCAATCTTACTTCAGATACAACGGCTTGGCGTTTTGTTGAAATTGATAGTGATACTCAGAAAAGGATGCACGCTAGTTTAGATTCAGAGCAAATGCTAGACGAAAAATATTCGACAAACTATGTCTATATAGTAGACAAAAGCGGTGATTTGAGAGGACGTCCAGATGATGAAGATTATGGGCAAATGAATGGCTACAATATGGCTAAAATAGCTGATTTGAACAATAAAATGGTGGATGACGTAAAAGTTATTCTCGCCGAATACAGACTTGAGCTAAAAAGACTTAAAGCAGAACGCATAAATTGATTAAACAATATTAATTCTTTAGAGGATTAAGCGGAAATAAAATTACATGGAAAAAAATAAATATTCATACGTAGGAATATCATTTATCATCTTGCTTTTTGGAATATGGGCTGTAAAAGAATTTGGCTCACGATTCGATTCTGAAGAGCTTGCATATCTTGAGGTAGAAGAAGAAAATGGTGAACTAATCAAACGCAGTGTTCCTGATTTTTCATTTACAAATCAAGACGGAAAAACCATTACAAACAAAGATTATGATGGTAAAGTTTATGTAGTTGAGTTCTTCTTTGCAACTTGTCCGACTATTTGTCCTGTTATGAACGAAAACTTGGTGCATGTTCAACATCAGTTTTATGGTAACCTAGACTTTGGAATTGCTTCATTTACCATAAATCCAGAGCATGATACTCCCGAAGTGCTAAAAGAGTATATGCAAACATACGGGGCGAAGCACCCAAATTGGCATATGCTTACAGGTGACCAAAAGAAAATATATGATTTAGCAAGAAATGGTTTCAATGCTTATGCTGCCGAGGACGAAAATGCCCCCGGAGGTTTTGAGCATTCAGGTTTTTTTGCTTTAGTAGACAAAGAAGGTTTTCTTCGCTCAAGAAAAGATGAATACGGAAACCCGATACTATATTACCAAGGCTCTGTTCCTTATAAGCAACGTAAGTCGAGAGATGGAGACGAGCAACAAATTGATTTACTTATAGAAGACATTAAAAAATTACTCTAATGAATGCAATTTCTGAGAAAACATACAACAAAATTATATGGGCACTTTCTATTGCAATTCCTGTTGCAGTAGCCATATTATTCACTATTAGAATTCCAGGTGTTGAACGCTTAGGCTTTCTTCCTCCTATATACGCTAGTATAAATGCGTTAACTGCAATCATTTTAATTGCGGCATTAATAGCCATAAAATCTAAAAGAATAAGTTTACATGAGAACTTAATGAAAACAGCTATTGGTTTGTCAGTGCTTTTTTTATTGATGTACGTAGCCTATCACATGACATCAGAATCTACTCCTTATGGAGGTGAAGGAAATATACGCTACGTGTATTATTTCATTCTTATATCGCATATTTTACTCTCCATAGGAATTATTCCATTAGTGCTTTTTACCTACCTAAAAGCATTTACTAAGAAGTTTGAACAACACAGAAAATTAGCGAAAATTACTTTTCCTATCTGGTTGTATGTTGCCATTACAGGCGTTGTTGTATATCTAATGATTTCACCGTACTATGTATAAGTCAGTCAATAAAATAGTAGTTTTAGTTCTTGTTTTTACATTCATTTTTATGCTAGATGTACAAGCACAATGCTCCATGTGTAGAGCTGTTTTAGAAAATGAACAAGACAAAAGCGCAGCCGAAGGTATCAATAACGGAATTCTCTTTTTGATGGCGTTTCCTTATTTGTTAGTAGGAGGATTGGGCTATTATATCTACAAAGTGTACTATACCAAAAAGAAAGATGAACAATAGAGCTTACTACTTATCTAGTTGCAGTACATGCAAACGCATTCTTAGTGAGATTTCTTTGCCTGAAAGCGTTAAACTAATTGATATAAAAGAACAACCAATACAAGAAGATGAATTGGATGCACTTCGTGAAAAGGTCGATTCTTATGAATCTTTACTGAATAAACGAGCACAACTCTACAAACAAAAAGATTTAAAAAATAAGACTCTTTCTGAAGAAGACTATAAATCTTTGTTGCTTGAACATTACACTTTTTTGAAGCGTCCTGTGTTCCTAATTGATGGACAAATCTTTGTTGGTAATGACAAAAATACAATTATACAGCTTAAACAGTTTTTGAATGTCTAAACGTTGGTGGGCAATACTCGCCGCTCTGGTTGCAACTTCCATTTATGGCATCAACCACACAGTAGCAAAAAC
>SKIG01000083.1 GCA_007116535.1 Psychroflexus sp. | reverse complement strand
GTCATCTTCATTGGACTGAATGAGGATTTTTTCTTTTGGTTTGGATTCTTTTACAGGAGAATTTCCCTTTGTTTCTTCAACTTCATCTACTTCTTTTTTTGCAGAGTCGTTGAAAGTAAAACTAGTAGCTTCTTCATTTTCAGTTTCCTCAGAAGTAGCTTCAACTTCAGTATTTTTTTCAGTATTTTCTATTGCTGATTTAGTTGAAGTAAAGTCCTGTTTGACTTCATTGCTAGTTCGCTTCAAACTTGCAAGAACATTTTCAGGGGTAACACCTAAACGAATGACCAAATAGGTAACAAACATGAAAACTAGCACAAAACTTGCTCCAATAGTTCCGATGTAGTCGGTTAGATAATCTACCGTCTCGAAGCCTATACTTCCTCCAAAAACAGGGTGATTTGAAAGAACTAAACCAAAAAGTAAAGAAAGAAAAAGCATGACATACATTCCCCAAAACCAAAACTTTTTGAGTGGTTTTTTATTGAAGTTGAAGAATAAATATAGTCCTGATAAAGCTACTAGCGAAGCAAAAATGACAGCTGAAAGCCCCACACCTTCATATATAAAAAAGTGACTGATTTTTGCTCCGAATTTACTTAACCAATTTTGGGCTTCAATATTTCTGTTGAAAGTTTCGCCTAAAACACTTTGGTCTTGTTTCCAAGTAAAAAGGTAGGATACAAAAGAAAATAACAAAGAAACCCCAAATAAAAACAAGAAGCCACCTAAGAGAATCCTCGCTCTTTGAGACAATGAAATACTCGGTATTTTAGCCAAAAAGCTGCTTTTGAAAGATGTATTATTGTTTTTGGACTTACCCGCCATTTGCTATAAATTCAACAAACAAAAGTACAAATTTATTTGTTGAAATAAGGTAAAGTAAATAAGTCATTTTTCATTTATGTTGCATGTTTGCTTTTGTTTCTGACTTCTTCATAAGAAGTTGTACTTGATATGATTAAATTGTTATAAAAAAGGTCTTAGCAAGATCTTACACTCTTGATTCATAACACCCTTATTTCTTAGGAGAGTCAGGTAGTTATATGAAATTTATCATATATTAAATTTTAAGTTTTTTTGAAATAGGCTTTATTTTTTTTGCATTAATAATTGCAGTGTGTGTTCAAGTCCTAAGTTACTAGACCAACCAAAATGACCAGGAATCACAAAATTTCGATTAGGATATTTATTTATTAATTTTTCAATACTTAGTGGCCATTCATCAATATTTGCATCAGTTACATTTCCTAAAGTTATGTTATCTGTACTTTTCACTAAACAACCACCGTAAAGTATTTTGAAATCGTTGAACCAAATTACTATATTATCCTTTGTATGTCCTTCTCCGGGATAAAAAGTTTCAAATTTGTAATCACCTAGCTCAAAAATTGTATCATTAGTAAAGTAGAATGAAGCTTTATTTTCATTATATTTTTCACATAATTCATATGTTAATTTAGAGCTATATGTTTTAACCCCTTTCCGTCTTAAAAAATCAAAGGCAGCTGTTCTATCATCATGATAATGAGTCGCAATAGCTAAAACTACTTTTTTATTGTGCTTTGCAAAAATACTATCAAGTAATGGCTGGAATTGACTAGATTCCCATGGTGAATCAAAAAGTACAACCCCACTGTCAGTTACTAAATACATGCTATTTGACGGGTACATAACTTCATTTAATTTTTTGTACGTTGTGTATACATAGAAATTATCTGTTAAATGCTGGATATGAAGTTTACACTCCTCCTGTCCGAAAAGAGAAAGATTAACAAGTAAGAATAATGATTTTAAAGTGATTCTTTTCATTTTTATTCGTTTTATTAGTCAAAATGGAGTTGTATTTCATTAAAATGAGATTTAAAAAATAATAATGCTTAAGAACTCAGCCACAATTTAAACCATTTCATTTATTGAATATCTTCAAATGAATAAACGAGTAAGTAAATCAAGCCATTCGGTCGATTTTACAAATCACCCTCATGGTGCTTTACTAAATCGGGTTCCGTTTCTTTTTTAATTCATTTCAATGAATTAAAAAAAAACGAGAAATTTCGAATAAATACGAAATTAAAATTTCTTTTATTCGGAGGTTTACCCGACTAGATACAGGTAGTTCGGCTCATTCCTCATCATCTAATGCATAAGTCGGGTTTAACTAGTAATTATATTCTACATTAAAGCTTATATTCTAAATTCCTTATTTGATTTAAAATTTATGGGATAACAAATGACAAGGCATTTACAGTATTTATGTTCAAGTTTGGAAAAATATATCTTTCTAAATTAGGATTATAATATTTATTACTAAAAAATGAATCTCCGTATACCTTTACATAAACAGTTTCGCCAGATGAAAACCCTGCACTCGACAAATCATCTACTGACAAAGTTATTTCTTTAGGATTTATTTGAGATATTAGTCCTGGTGAAAAATAGGTAAAATTTTCGTTATTGACATTTGAATCTGTAGATAGGAAATATCTGATGTAGCGAGTGTTTCCTAAGTTTCCTGAAGGGTCAGTAGTAATTGAGACAACTATATCCTCATCAATTGTATTTACTTGAAGATTTGTTATATGAGTAGTTGAGGTTTTACCTATAGATGGTGTATTAGGTATTACTGTTAGAGTATTTTCATGTACTAAATCAAATCTTTTAAATTTACCAAATCCTTCTTTTTCATAAACAATTGTATAGTTTCCGAATGGCACATCGTATAAAATGAAGTCCCCATTATTATCGGTCAGTGCAGATATTTCAGGAGTAATTCCTTCAATCTTTACAAGCATATTTGAATTATCAATTTGTGTTGTTCCTTCATCATATAAATTAACAGAACCTGTTATATCTGCTTTTGTAATTAAAACAGAAGATGACTCATCATCGCTTTTACACGAAGTTGATATATACAAAATAATTAAGCTTAGAAGCAAACGACGTAAAGACATAATATTTAAATTTAAATTAACATTATTGTACTTTTATTCAGACATTACCCCTAAAAAAGTATCAACTTGTAAATTTACTTTTTTTTAAGAATATTTCAAAAAATAAAATTGAATTTTACTTTCTAACTCTAGAAGTTTATATTGATATGTTGAAATCCAATCATAAAGCACAAATAATTTTATATTGGCAAAATAAAGAATTAGATTTAAATTCTCT
>SKIG01000061.1 GCA_007116535.1 Psychroflexus sp. | reverse complement strand
GATAACTCTGAAATGCCCGAAGCAATTTTTATCATTCATACTGAATTTCCGAGATTTATCATCAACTTACAAAATGACGATTTACAATTTTGGGAAGAAGTCTCTAAAATAGAAAAAGAACAATTGGCAGAAGAAACCGAGCTTTTAGTCAAAGAAGCCTATGATTTTTACGACGCTGAAATAAGTCAGTATGATGAAGATTAATTATTACATTTCTCTCCTTTAGTATCCACAAACAACTAACTTTTTTAAAACTTACCTTACCAATGAAACAACTAGACGAACAACTTCTGCTTTGGTTCAATCAACAAAACAATGCCTTTTGTGATTTCTTTTGGGTGTTTTTTACTGACAAATTTTTAGCCATCCCCTTCATTGGTATTCTTTTACTTTTTGTTTGGAAGCATGCTAATTTCAAGACTACCGTTTTCATTGGATTTGTATTGATTGGTTTGGTTGGATTTACTGAAGTTTTTGCAACTTTGATCAAAAATTTTGTTGCTAGACCAAGACCTTGTAGTGTAAATTCTGAAATTGTGGATCAAGTTAGGGTAGTGGCAGATAGTTTGTTCAAAGGTTCTTTAGTAGATAGCAATGCCGAAAAATGCGAAAAGTTTAGTTTCTTTTCAGCGCATGCAGCCGTTTCCACAGCGATTGCAGTTTTTTTAGCCATGTTGTTTAAGCAGACCAATAAAATCCTTTTTTCAGTTTGTTTGATGTGGGCTTTCTTAGTTAGTGTTAGCAGAATTTACTTAGGCTTTCACTATCCGAGCGATATTTTTGTCGGAATGATTGTTGGTGGACTTTTTGGTTTTGTTGGAGTAAAAGTATATGAATTTATAGGGAGTAGATTCTTTAGCTCATTTTACTTTAATCCCAATAAGTAAGCAGCTGCTTCAAAAGGAGAGATCTCGTTGTTTTCTGCTTTTTTTAGTTGAATGCTGAGTTCCTTTTTAACAGACTCATCATTAAAAAAGTTGTTTTTCAGTTGTTCTTCAATACTTTGAAGCATCCATTGCTTATTTTGCGTCATTCTATTTTTAAAGAAATAAGCATTCTCTTTAGTAAAAGCTTCATACGCTAAAATCATTTTCCAAACTTCTTCAATTCCTTCATTTTCCAAAGCACTTGTCAGTTTGACTTTTGGTTTCCAATTACTTTGCTTGGGAGGATATAAATGTAAAGCACGGTTAAATTCTTGTTTGGCCTTCAATGCAGCTTCTTTGTTTTTCCCGTCAGATTTATTGATGAGGATTGCATCCGCCATTTCGATGATACCTCTTTTGATACCTTGAAGCTCGTCGCCAGCACCAGCAAGTTTCAAAAGCAAGAAAAAATCAGTCATGCTGTGCACAGCTGTTTCACTTTGACCTACGCCAACCGTTTCTATGAGAATAATGTCAAATCCCGCAGCTTCACACAAAATAATACTCTCACGAGTCTTTCGTGCTACACCACCCAAAGATTTTCCTGCGGGAGAAGGTCTTATAAAAGCAAGTGGATTGTTCACCAATTCTTCCATTCTTGTTTTGTCACCAAGAATACTCCCTCCCGAAACACTACTACTAGGGTCGATAGCTAATACAGCTACCTTTTTTCCTTGCTCTGTTAGTAGTTTTCCGAAAGATTCAATAAAGGTGCTTTTTCCAACTCCGGGAACGCCTGTGATTCCAATTCGTAAGGAATTTCCTGAGTGTTGGATACATTCGGCAATGATTTCACGAACTTGATTTTGATGCTTTTCTGCACTGCTTTCAATGAGTGTAATTGCCTGACTTAGCGATGTTATTTCACCCTTCAAAATAGACGCAATAAGTTGCGAAGTTTCGATTTGCTGTTTTCTTTTAGCACGAATCAGCGCAGCACTTTTTTTGCTGATGTGTTTTGGTTTTTGGACTTCATCGGTATGTCCAAGAGCCGATTGATGTATTTTTTTTGATTGCTTCAATGTTGTAATAATGGACAACGAAAATAATGATTTATTCCGTAAAAATTAGGATTAGGTTGATGCTTTATGGGCAAATCACTTTTTATTCACATATTTTTATGATGCACAATCAAATGTCTATTTTTATTCTTTGTATTTTAGCAATGACTTAAAATTTGAATAGTTGTCTGTGAATTTTGAATAGCAATTACTTCAATTGAAATTTTTAATCAATAAAACTGAAATCATGAATACATTGTACACAGCTTCAACAACTGTTGAAGGAGGAAGAACAGGAAGGATTTTGTCGGATAACGAAAACCTAAATTTAGCACTCAGCGTTCCTAAAGAAATGGGTGGCGATGGAGGCTCAGGAACCAATCCTGAGGAATTATTTGGTGCAGCTTATGCAGCATGTTTTGGAGGAGCTGTTCAAGCTGTTGCTAAAAATCATAAAGTTACTTTAGGTGAAGAATTTAGTGTAACAGCGCATATCAGCTTTGGTAAAACGGAAGAAGGTGACTTTCAATTAGCTGCTGAGTTAGATATTTACCTACCTGATTTTACAGATTTAGAGCTAGGTGAAACTATCGTTAACGAAGCTCACGAAATGTGTCCCTTTTCTAGAGCTACAAGAGACAATATAGATGTTACCTTAAATCTTATGTTAGACGAATAGTCTATAGATTGTAAGAAAAATCGAAAAGCACTTCAGAAGAAGTGCTTTTTTATGTGAACCATTTTTTTTTAAGATTTTACAATGAAGCATATTTTGTTTATACCCAACACTAAGTTGGAAGATTATTGTTGGATTTCTCTTGCTGAAGAAGACTTATTGAAGCAACAAGTTGACCCTTCAAATCATACTTCGCTTTCAAACTATATCGAAAAGCAAACTAAAAATAATAAGGCTACTTATGCTGTCGGAGGTTATTTAGAAAAACGAAATTTGTATACAAATACATCACTTTTCAATCAATATGAAACTAGGAATATTCACTTAGGAATTGATGTATGGGCGCCTGCAAAAACACAATTATGTTCTCCCTTGTCGGGAAAAGTAGTTGCCTCTCATTACAATGAAGGAGTAGGAAATTACGGGGGAACAATCATCTTGAAACACACTCAAAACGAGAAGGATTTTTATTCACTTTTTGGACATTTGTCTAAGGAATCGCTTCGTCAAAATCAAAAAGGAAAGTATATTGAAGCAAACCAAGCTTTCTGTGAACTTGGTGATGAAACAGAAAATGG
>SKIG01000259.1 GCA_007116535.1 Psychroflexus sp. | reverse complement strand
CCCGATTTTTACCACAGTCCGAAAACAAGTTTAGTTTGCTTAGAAAACACTACCAATAAAGGTGGTGGTGCTTGTTATGATTTGGATGAAATCAAAAAAATAAGAGAAGTATGTACAAAACATAACTTAGGTTTACACCTAGATGGTGCGAGGTTAGCGAACGCAATCATTGCTAAAAAAGAAGACCCAAAAGTATATGGGCAACTTTTTGATACCATCAGCTTATGTCTTTCTAAAGGTTTAGGTGCGCCGATGGGTTCTGTATTGATTGGTGATGAAGATATTATGGAAAATGCCATGCGCGTGCGTAAGGTTCTTGGAGGAGGAATGCGCCAAATTGGATTTATGGCTGCTGCGGGATTGTATGCCTTACAAAACCAATGGGAACGTTTGGAAGAAGACCACCAAAAGGCAAAAGAAATTGCACACCAATTACAACAGCTTTCTCACGTAGCAAAAGTTGAAGAAACAGAAACAAATATCATTATTTACTACCTTGATGATAGCATCAATGCTGACGAATATATGGCTCAACTAGCCCAAAAAGGCATTCGAATTAGTAATATGGGAGAAGGTAAAATGCGTATTGTTACTCACCACGATTATACCAACGAAATGCATGCTTATACCTTGAAAAACTTGTAGGAATGAACCGACTTTTTTCTTGGGTTTTAAATCTACTTCCCCGTCCTTGGTTGATTCAATTAAGTTATCTCGTGCGCCCAATAATTGCATTATTATTGAAAGGAAATACTTACGAAGACCCGATTGATGAACGAAAATTTAGAAAAATGCTCCCCTACGGTTATGCGAAAACAAGAGAGAATGTACTATCTCCATCTACGCTATCTTTAGAGCGGCATCGTTTGCTTTGGCTCTACCTTCAACGAGAAACTGATTTTTTTAGCAAGCCACATCGTCTACTTCATTTTGCTCCTGAGCAAGCTTTTTATAAACGCTTCAAAAAAATGAAGCATATTGAATATATAACTACCGACATTGAATCTCCCTTAGCAATGGTAAAGGCAGATATTTGTGAATTGCCTTTTGAAGATGATGGTTTTAATACTATCCTTTGCAACCACGTGTTGGAACACATTCCCAACGACAGAAAAGCAATGAAGGAATTGTATCGTGTGCTTCGACCAGGAGGAATGGCGATTTTACAAATCCCACAAGATTTGAAAAGAGAGACTACTTTTGAAGATAACAATATCACCGACCCAAAAGAACGTACTAAAATTTTTGGTCAGTATGACCATGTGAGAGTCTATGGAAAAGATTATTTCGATATCCTAAGAAGCATTGGTTTTAAAGTTGAAGCTGTGGATTATACGTCTCAACTAACTGAAGAGGAAGTAAAGCGATTTTGTTTAGCAAAAGGCGAGTTACTGCCTGTATGTTTTAAGTAAAAAAATCAATTTATAACTTACCCTGAAATCAAAAAAGCCCCTCAAAATGAAGTGCTTTAATTTTATAAAGTTTTACCTAATAATAGTCTGTGTTCTATCAGGTCCAACAGAAACTATTTTTATAGGCACTTGTAATTCGTTTTCTAGAAATTCAATATAATCCATCAATTCTTTAGGCAAGTCGTTTTCTTTACTAACTTTAGTCAGGTCTTGCTTCCAACCTTTGAAAGATTGATATACCGGTTGTACATATTCTTCTTCAATGGAATAAGGCAAGTGCGAAATCAATTGGTCGTTGTATTGATAAGCAGTACATACTTTAATGGTTTCGAAACCGCTAAGCACATCTGCTTTCATCATCATCAATTGGGTTACACCATTCACATGAACTGCATACTTTAAAGCAACTAAATCCAACCAACCACATCTTCTTGGTCTTCCTGTGGTCGCACCGAATTCGTTACCTACTTTTGCCATGCGTTTACCGTCCTCATCGAATAATTCGGTGGGGAAAGGTCCACTTCCTACACGTGTTGTATAAGCTTTAAAAATTCCAAAAACCTCTTTTATTTTGTTGGGGGCAATACCAAGTCCTGTACATGCTCCCGCTGCAGTTGTGTTTGAAGAAGTAACAAAAGGATAAGTTCCAAAGTCGATATCTAACAAAGAACCTTGCGCTCCTTCGGCCAAGATTTTCTTTTGGTTGACTTGGGCTTGGTGCAAATATTCTTCTGAATCTATAAACTGAAGGCTTTTCAAAACTTTCACTGCTTCAAAAAACTCAGTTTCTAGTTCATCTAAATTATACTGAACATCTACATCGTAGAATTTAATCATCGCCTCATGCTTATCAGCAAGACTACGGTATTTTTCTTTCCAGGTTGGCAATTCCAAATCCCCTACTCTAATTCCGTTTCTTCCTGTTTTGTCCATATATGTTGGTCCAATTCCCTTTAAGGTAGAGCCAATTTTGGCTTTTCCTTTGGCAGCTTCGGAAGCAGCATCAAGTAAACGATGTGTAGGAAGGATAAGGTGTGCTTTTCTTGAAATTACTAGTTTAGCGGCTAAATCTAAATTGAATTTAGCTAAATTATCTAATTCTCTTTTGAAAATCACGGGATCAATCACTACGCCATTTCCAACAAGATTGATACTGTTTTCGTGAAAAATACCAGATGGTATTGTATGTAAGACGTGTTTTATTCCATCAAATTCAAGGGTATGACCTGCGTTAGGTCCTCCTTGAAAACGAGCAATAATGTCATAATTTTTAGTGAGGTAATCTACAATTTTTCCTTTTCCTTCGTCTCCCCATTGAAGACCTAGTAGCAAATCTACTGCCATAATTATTCGGTTGCTTTTGGTTGATTTCTAGTTCCGTAGAAGTAGAGTGAGTGTTTATCTATGGTAATATCGAAGACTTCTTCGATGGTTTTTTTAATACTTTGAATACGTGGGTCACAAAATTCGATTACTTCACTTGTGTCAGTTAAAATTACGTGGTCGTGTTGTCTATCGAAATACGATTTCTCGTATTGAGCTTGATTTTTTCCAAACTGATGCTTTCTAACCAAACCGCAATCCATCAACAAATCTATCGTGTTGTAAAGTGTTGCTCTACTCACACGGTAGTTTTTATTTTTCATATTAATGTACAAGGATTCTATATCGAAGTGGTCTTTGTTCTCATAAATTTCTTGAAGAATCGCGAATCGTTCTGGAGTTTTACGGTGGGCGTTGTCCTCAAGAAACTTAGTAAACACCTTCTTAACTATTACCTGATCACTT
>SKIG01000139.1 GCA_007116535.1 Psychroflexus sp. | reverse complement strand
GATTTTGTTGCCCATCCGGTTTCGCCAATATGAACAGGTTTATTAACGTCAATCCCTTTCATATAACTTACCACGCTGTCGTACTGAGAGATGGCGTAGTTAAGGGATCTTGTCATGGCTCGGTCTAGTTTTTCTTGATTGGATAAGCTTTTTTCTTTTGGGAAAATTCCCCAAAAAACAGGGTTGTAATGCGTATCGTGCATCGGATAGGTATGCATCGAAATGAAATCTACCTCCTTAATTAACTCATTTAACTCAGGCGTATGGTATTGTGTTTCGCCGCCACCCCAAGAAGCAAAATTATCCGAACTTGTAATCCACACATCCTTGTCTAGTTTACCTTCCTCTTTTAAGGATTGAAGGTGTTTTACCCATTTTAGGATAATGTGTGGTTGCACGTAATAGGCGGTTGCCCATTTTACCATTGCTTCATTGCCTACGGCGATTATTTTTACAATATCCGGATACGTATTGGCAAGCTCAACAGCACGTGCAATTTCACTTTCGTTGTGTTCACTTTCTTCGTTATGATTCAACGGAAGGTCGGTCCATGCGTTTTTACAATCTATCCTTGCACCGAGCATCACGTACATTTCAAAATTTTCATCTTCCTGCTTGATTTCATGAATGGCTTTTAACACGTTCGAAGCGTGAGGAAGCCTTACATTATACGTTCGTAATATGCGAATGCCCATTCGGTGCAAAAGCAACATATCTTCTTTCAGCTCCTCTATAGTAGGTTGAATTTCTCGCGAATCTTTACGGTAACCACCATAGGAAATGGCTACATAATCAGGATTACTTAATATACTTGACGCAGTTTTATTGGTATTCATAGGGTTTTCTTCTTGAATTTTCGCGCTCGACTTTTGGCTGTTTTTTTCACAAGAAGCCAGTAAGCAAAGGCTAATTAATAGAAATAGGAGTATGTTTCTTACCGGCTTCATCATAGACTTATTTCAAAACAGTTGTAGCAACAAAAACGTGAATCTTTTCTACTTTATCTTCTCTGTTGAAGACTGAGTTACTTAGTTCTTCAGTTAATTGATTTCCAGTTATTGTAATGTTTTCTGTTGAAGTCATTTTTACTTCAATTGAAAATTCTTCAGCTAACGAATATACTACAGGTACTTGGCAGAAGGTAAAAAACAGGCTATTCGATTGAAGTTGAAGTGATTTTTCTTCACCATTAACCGAAAAGTAAGTTACTTCCTTAGCTTCTTTGATGAATTCATTTTTTCTGAGTAAATCAGGAGAAAATTGAAGTTTACCTTTTTGAATACGAACACCAAGCTCTCCAAACCTACTAAGCACATCCTCTTTTACTTGCCCTGTCATTCCAGGTTGTTGGGCTCCTTTTCCATAAGGAGTATGGGAATATGGATCGGTGGGGAAAGCTCCGTAAAGCTTTGGCGATTTGTGCACGCCAATACCTTCGTTAATTTCGTAGTAATGCTCCAGCAAACGACCGACTGTTTCAGGGCTTGCATTTTGTTCAATTGCTTGGTAACACACTTCAAAAACAGCTAATTGTAATTTTGAAACCATGTGCCAATAAATCGACCCTAAACCCTCATAACCATAAAAAGTTCCCGATCTTCCTGTGAATGCCTTGTGGTTGAAAACTTCTTCGTAAATATCCAATACCTTTTGAAGCTCTTCTTGAGTTGAATTTTGGTAACTTCCTTCTAAATTTTGAAGGGCTTCCTTAAGCTTTTTAGCATTGTTGAAATTACTGTTGAAATGGTAGTTGCCCGCCACATCTTTTTCAATGATTTCAACTTTATTGTTCGCTGCCAATTCTTGTAAGAATTCAGATGAGTCAACTAAGTTTTGAGGTGCTTTATTTCTGTCCAAAAAGCCTTTCAGTTCTTTATTTGGGTATAGAATGTAACTGTATTGGTCAGGCCTAAACAAGGTGCTTTTCTTCATAGCATCCAAGACTTCAACGGCTTGTTCAGGAGATAGGTACTTGCTGCTTAAAACAGCCACTTGGCCTTCTAGCATTTCGTCTAAGTAATCGATGCTTACTTCATCTCCTTTCATGGTCATTAAATTATACGCGTGGTACAATTTGTCTTCTCGCTGATTCGCTTCAATAGATTGCTCTAAATACGCCAAGGAAGTTTTGACTAATGCAGCAATTTCCCCAGCTTGAATACTAGATTTTTCGCCTGAAAACCCGTGTTGATAAATGTTCGTTCTAAATTCACTAGCGGCTGTTCCTAATGCATCCAGAACCTGTTTTCTTTGTTGGTTATCGAAGCCTGAATCAACTAGGTTTTGGTACTTATCTAGGGTATTTTTAATGGCCTTAAAAAGTGTAGTCAACTCTTCGGAAACTTCGTATTTTTCTGAAGCATCTACCTCAACAAACAACTGATCGAAGAACGCAAAAAATCTTCTTAGGTAATACAAAGTAACCATAGAAACCCCGTTTCCTACAAGGGCGTTGTTGGCGTCATTCCATTCGGGGCGTTGCGTATTTAACCAAATACCTGCCTCGGGAATAAAATTCGACATTTTTGCCAAACTTGTAGCCAGCATTTTTTCGATGAAATTAGCGTGAACTGTTTCGCCATTTGCATCGCTTAGTAATGCACCATCAGCGCCTGCTTGTGCTCTTTTCTCACGAATCGCAACGTCCAATTGATGGTCAAAATCAATCGTATCTTTTGGGTCGTTTACAATATCTTGGTAAGATTTGATTTGGTAAGGAACGTTGGCGTAAACAAAAACAGATTTTGAAAACAACGAAGCGAGTTGTCCAGGTTTGTAATCTTCGTAAAATTCTAAAAACTTGAGTAAATAGATAATTTGGTGGTCGCCCCAATACCCAATGTATGACCAAGGGTCGTCAGGTTCGATGGTTTCCCAATCAAATCCTCCTTTGGTAACTCGGTAAGGGTTGTATCCGTCGAAGGTTGTCGCATTAAGGAATTTGAAAATCATTCCTTCAATAAATGCCGGATAAGAATGTGCTAAACTTTCCCAGTTTTGGAAGATATCTCGCCAGTTTCCTTCGTAATCTAAGATTTTCTTCCCGTTGTCATCTTTGGTGTTGATGGAAAATTTGTTCCATGGTCTGCTTGGGTCTCCGTGCCTTCTACTAAATTTAAGTGGAAGGTATTCTGTAGCTAATCGAATTAAGTCTTTATCCTCTGTTGAAGCGACTTTTTCATTTAGCTCTTCGTAAGTAAATGTG
>SKIG01000107.1 GCA_007116535.1 Psychroflexus sp. | reverse complement strand
AGTGTTACTGATGCTAGTTATAATGAGAAAAACCAACGTATTGAAATGATTTCTCGGGTCTTTATCGACGATTTTGAAGACGTCATCAATCTACGATACGGAACAAATTTCGTTTTTGAAAAAGGTACTGAAAGTGAAGAAAAAGAAAAATACATTGCGGCTTATTTAGAAAAGAAATTAAAGTTTGTAGTTGAAAATAAGGAATATCCTATTACTTATTTAGGGAAGAAATTCGATGTAGATCAAATCAAGTTATTCATTGAAGTTAATTATATCCCAAATTTCGACAAGATTGAAGTTACTAATCTAGTGTTAACAGACTTATATGACACTCAAAAAAACTTATTTCACTTAAAGCATAAGGGCAAAACAAAAAGCACCGTTTTAATGAAAGATAAATCAAAAGCTTTGTTAAAATTTTGAAGAACCACTTATCAAAAGTGAATATCTTCTATTTTAGCGACACCAAAAAACAAACACTATGAATTTATTACGTAATTGCATTTCCATTCTATTTATTCTATTTTCTCTTACAAGTTTTTCTCAGGAAACAGATGAAAAAAAGCAAAAAGGGCATTTTAACGAGAACAAGTTTAGGCAAATGTATGACTTATTGGCTACGCCAAATAGCTTTAGAACTGCGTCAGGAGCGCCGGGGCATGAGTATTATCAGAACAATGCAAACTACAAAATGGACATTGTTTTAGACGATAAAAATCAAACAATTACCGGAAAAGCTACAGTTACTTATATAAATAATTCTCCAGATGATTTAACCTATCTATGGATGCAATTAGACCAAAATGTACGTGAAAAGGGTTCTATTGCAAAAGAGAAAAACGGTTCGGGATTTTCTCCTGTGATGCCTGCCGAAAACTTTGCAGATCAGTATCTAGGTGAAGAGTTTGATGGTGGATTTAATATCACTTCTGTAACAACAACAAAAGCGGAACCACTTCCCTATAAAATTAATTGGACAATGATGCGTATCGACCTTCCTGAAGTACTTAAATCAGGAGAGTCATTTTCATTTGATATTGAATGGAATTATTTAATCAACAATCACGTTACTAACAGAGCTCGTTCGGGGTACGAGCATTTTCCTGAAGATGGAAACAATGCTTATGTAATTGCTCAGTTTTTTCCTAGAATGGCAGTTTACAACGATGTTGAAGGTTGGCAAAACTACCAGTTTTGGGGTAGTGGCGAATGGGCATTGCCTTTCGGTGAATACGAAGTAAATATCACAGTTCCTGCTGATCATATCATGGATGCAACAGGGGAATTAGTCAATCGCAAGAAAGTGTTTTCAAAAGAAATGATGAAACGCTATGAAGAAGCAAAAAAATCGTTCGATAAACCTGTGTTGATTGTTACCCAAGAAGAAGCCGAAGCCGCTGAAAAAGGTTTTGCAGAAGATACAAAAACATGGTCTTTTAAAGCAGAAATGGTCAGGGATTTTGCTTTTGCAACATCGCGTAAGTTCATTTGGGATATGATGAACGTAAAAGTGGGTGACCGCGAAGTAATGGCAGTATCTATGTATCCTAAGGAAGGAAATCCGCTTTGGGAAGAATGGTCTACTTACGCTGTAGCTTCAACTCTAGAAACCTATTCTAAATACACATTTGATTATCCATACCATAAAGCTATTTCTGTTCACGCAAGAAATCAAGGAATGGAGTATCCAATGATTTGTTGGAATTATGGTAGGCCAAACGCTGAAGGAAAATATTCTGACCAAGTTAAGTTCGGTATGATTAGTGTAATTATACATGAAGTTGGACACAACTATTTCCCCATGATTGTCAATTCTGACGAACGCCAATGGGGGTGGATGGACGAAGGTCTCAATACTTTTATGCAGTATTTGGCAGAGCAAGAATTTGGCGAAAAACATCCTGATGCAATTCGCGGTTATGATTCTTATCCCTCAAGAAGAGGAAAACCTACTCAGATTGTAAATTATATGAAAGGTGACCAAAACTACATAGCACCAATCATGTCAAACCCTGAAAATGTCTATCAACTAGGGAATAATGCTTACGGAAAACCCGCAACAGCATTAAATATTCTTAGAGAAACCGTAATGGGTAGAGAGCTTTTTGATTATGCTTTTAAAACTTATGCGCAGCGTTGGATGTTTAAGCACCCAACTCCCGATGATTTTTTCAGAACGTTGGAAGATGCCTCAGCTGTAGATTTAGATTGGTTTTGGAGAGGTTGGTTCTATTCAACGGATTATGTAGACATAGGTGTTAAAAGTGTAAAGGAATACATACCTACCAATACACCTTCTGCTGAAGGCAAAGAGTTACTCGCTCGCTATGGAATCACCAATCCTGAAAATAATCCAAGAACAGCCAATGCGGTATATGTAGTTGAAGTTGGAAGCGAAGAATTTGATGAAGCTATGCTTGGTAAAACACTTTTAGACAACGCACCGAAATTAAATGAGTTTCTAATGGATAACTTTTCTGAAAAAGAACGAAACCAAATGCAAGCTCCTAATTTTTTCTATGAGATTACTTTTGAAAAACCAGGAGGTTTAGTAATGCCATTGATTGTTGAGTATGAATATGAAGATGGAACAACTAAAAAAGTAAATTACCCTGTGCAAGTTTGGCGTATGAATGATGACGAAGTCACCAAAGCTGTAACATCAGACAAGCGCATTGTAAAAGTAACCGTTGACCCTGATTTAGAAACTGCAGATGTCGATTTGTCAAACAACTATTGGCCTGCGGAAGACCAAGAATCAGAATTCGATCAATTCAAAAGAGAAACGGGTAAATAAAACTCAGTTTTCATAATCTGAAAGAAGGATTTAGTAACTTGAAAATTACTTAATCCTTTTTTTTATGATTTGAAAATTCACACCAAATCGGTCAAAGTTATTTAACAAAAACCACAAAACACCCACGAAGATCCACAAAGATTTTGATGTTAAGTAAGTTTAATCCGAATAAATGCAGGCAGTTAGGCTCATTCTTTACCTCCTGTAGCATAAGTCGGGTTTAATCTATCGTTATCAATTTTTATAATTATGTCATCCCTTCGGGATTGAATTATTTGACGGAATTTGAAATCAATAGTCCCGATTTTCAAATCGGGATAAATAATTGGGAACGAAAAATTGGCTTTAGCCAAATTCCTGAGAATTATATAGCGTTTTTGGCTAAAGCCATTTTGTTTGGTGTACGTTGT
>SKIG01000051.1 GCA_007116535.1 Psychroflexus sp. | reverse complement strand
TTTCCATTAAATAGGAGAGGAGTTTCAATATTAAATAATCAATCTTGGATAAACTTACAGCCTAATCAATTAGCTAATGCACGGGTGATTGTAGATGCAACTGTTGATCCTGCTAATCCAAGCCGAACTTTCTTAAGCTCTTATCACGATGGTATCTTAGAAATGAATAACTTTCAATTTACCAGAGTTTTCCACGGAGAAAATAGCGGAGTTGAAGGAATAGATGCAAACGCAAGAGATAATAGGGTTGGAGGTATTGTGTATGCACCAAATGGAGATTTTTATTTTTCCAATTCGCTTTCAAACAACCCGTTAAAACGAAAGACTCCATCAGGAGAAATAGAAAATATAGATTTGTCTGATGCTTTTCAAGATCCAAGGTCATCAAGTTCAGCAAAACTAGCTATAGATAGACAAGGAAATCTCTATTTAGCAACCTTTAGAGCAGGTGTAATGGCTTACCAATCTTCTACAGGAAGATCAGCAAGAATAAGTAGAGACGTAGCGGGTGTCGATCTACCCGTTTTTACACCCAATCCAATTATTTATGCCCTGGCAGTTGATGAAACCAACAGGTTGTGGATTGGGACAAATCGAGGGCTTAGAGTTATGTTTAATCCTGCCTCAATATTCGATCCTGACACACCTGTGAATGTTTCGCCTATCATTATAGTAGAGGATGATGGTGTGGCACAAGAACTACTTTTTGAACAGTCTATTTCTGATATTGTAGTAGATGGTGCCAATAACAAATGGATTGCTACTGCCGATTCAGGTGTTTTTCAAGTTTCACCAAACGGACAACAAGTTCTCAGTCACTTTACATCTAGTAACTCTCCACTACCAAGTAACAATGTAAGGAGCATTGCTATAGATGGAAATACAGGTGAAGTTTATTTTGGAACCGTAAACGGACTTGTGTCTTACCAAAGTAGAATTACCGATGCACAAAATAGCTTATCGGATGTACGTGTATTTCCAAATCCTGTTCGACCAAGATTTTCGGGTCAGGTGACTATAGATGGATTAACTCAAAATGCAAACGTAAAAATAACTGATATAACCGGAAGCCTTGTTTTTGAAGAAAATTCAAGCGGAGGAAGTGTGCAATGGGATACAACAGCATTTGGGAAATATAAAGTGTCTTCTGGCGTTTATTTGGCACTTATCACAGCGAGCGATGGCATAGAAAACACAGTCAAAAAAATTATGATTGTTAGGTAATTAATAGGTGAAACACTTTTTGTTTTTTCTCTTGATGAGACTTTGATTAATTTCTATTTAAGTCTAAGTAAATTTTTGGCCAAAAATGCAGGAGAAAAATGAATAAGCTATAAAGCGACATTTAATAATTAAGTTAGCATCATGTTTGTAAAATCAAAATGCATCGTACTAAGCTCTGTCAAGTTTGGTGAAGCCGACTTAATTGTGAGGACATTTACAAAAGAAGTAGGGCCAATTTCCTTTATGTTGAAGGGAGTTAGAAAATCTAAGAAGGGAAAATTTAAAGTAGCCTCTTTTCAACCGATGACATTACTTGAAATTGAATTCAACTATAGAGAAAATAAAAACCTTCAGTATTTAACTGAAGCCAAAGTATTTCAAAATTCCCATGGCCTACAAACATCTTTTTACAAGTCTTCAATACTAATGTTTGTCGCAGAAGTTCTCTCTAACTCACTAAAGGAAGAGGCAAAAAATAAATCTTTATTTGAGTTTGTAGAAGGTTTTTTGATGCAGCTTGACAAATCAGAAAAAATAGGCAATTATCCAATTCAATTTTGTCTTGAATTGTCCAAGCACCTAGGCTTTTATCCTTCTTTTGAAAAGCCCACCGATAGTTTTTTTGACTTGTTAGAGGGAAGTTTTACCTCAATTGATGTTAGTATTTACTGCAGAAGCGGTGATGAGGTTGAGTACTTGAAGTCATTTATAAGCACAACTAATTTTGAAGACATAGCAATGAATCAGGCTTTAAGAAGAGATTTACTTCATTTATTGCAACAATATTTTGAACTGCATATCCCGTCGTATTCTGCACCAAGGTCTTTAGAGGTTATAAAAGAGGTGTTGGGTTAGGAATTATCAATAAGCCATTATTCAACATAAACTTTTTTGATAATACCACCTAATTGAGTACTTTCTGTGAAGTTAGCAGGATTTCCATAAACACTAATTTCTCCCCCTGCTATAACTTTCGCATTACAATTTTCCGAGGCATAAACTTCGGCATTTCCTCCATAACTCACTTCGACTTCAACTTGTTCGCTTTTAAGGTTTTTACCTTCGAAACGGCCACCAGTTTTCAAATTTAGATTTTGTTTTTTTACTCTTCCTGTCAAAGCTATTTCACCTCCCGTAAAAATCTGAGCTTCTAGCTCATCCACTTCAATTTTTGCATTAATTTTTGCTGTTTCTACAGCTTTTAGAAAGAGGTTGGTTTGTTTGATAAGACCTTCAACACTTAATTCTGCATTACTTGTAGCTTCTAAACTCGAAAAATCAACCAGGTAAATTTCAACAGTTGTATCTGTATTCGAAAAAAGAGCATTCAAAGGCAAACTAATGCGAAGTTCATCTCTACGTATCCGGATATTCACTTCGTCTTTGTCAATTCCGTTAATAACAATTTTATTTTCATCTGAGTTTGGAAAGACTTTGGCAATAATCCCGCTTGAGACTTTAACTTTAGTAAATGAAGCCGTAATCACCTCCTCTCTGCTTTGACTAAAACAAATAAAAGTGGCTATCAAAAATAAAAAGGTAATCTGTTTTTTCATCTACTTCAATTACTTCGTAAAAATATTGAAATTATATAAATACACCGCAAATTAGCTTAAAAAGATGTAAATATGTAAACACTTAATCTTTTTCTAGGCTACTTAAAACTACATAACAAAAATTGATATTCGTCAAATCAGTTCTGCCCCAATCCGCCAGAGGCGGAAGCCTGATTTTCCTTGATTTCTTTCGCCTCAGGCGAACAGGTGTAAAAATAAAGGAATTTAGAGAATTTATTTTTTTGTTGTTTACTAAGAGGCTACTTATTATTTCAATGTGGGTAAAATTGAAGCCCTATTTTTCTTCATCTACTAATATTGAAATATTTATTTTATTTTCGCCATGACAATTGTGTTCTTCAACTATGCTTTTATATTTTGAAGAATTCAATAGAAAGGAGTATTCATTTTTAAATAGAGTGAAACCCCCTTCTTA
>SKIG01000228.1 GCA_007116535.1 Psychroflexus sp. | reverse complement strand
GCTTTACCAATACCAAGAATTTCGACTTTTCCGAACTCATTTTTTCGACCAATCATCGCGACAATCTTTGTTGTCCCGATGTCTAATCCTACTGCTAAATTTTCCGTTTCCATATTCACAAGCGTTTATTTTTTTGTACACACAACTTGACTTCCGTACTGCAAATCAATCTTACTATATCTATCGAACAAATCTTCTTTTTTTGCTTTCACATAAAATGCCTTCAAATTGGCTAATTTTCTTTCTATATTCTCCAACTTTCCAAAATCAACAAGCACATTTTGATCTCTTAACTCTAATTGAAGCTCCCCTTTTTTGGTTTTTTGAATTCCTACAATATTTTGATATAAGAGTTCGTCTTCGGTAATAGCTTTAATCATCGGGTAATACTGCTTAATTTCTGAAGACGGTACTCCCATTGCAATCGGCACTCTTGCTGAATAGTTTGTACTCAACGGCATGATTTTGCCATCCCTATCTAAATACTGAAAGCCTCCGTCAAAGAAGCGTAAAATTGGTTTGCGTTGTTCTACCTCAACGCCAATTTTCCCGTCAATTGTAAGATATACCTCAGCTTTTCTTACCATTTCGTTAGCTACTACTTTTTCTTCAAGTTTACTTACCTCTACAAGTTTTAATTGTTGAGTCGAGATACTATCCATTGAAAATCCTAACTCATTCAACAATACCGACTCAGTTACCAATAAATTCTTATCGGTATCGAAAGTAATTTTCACCTCCATAAGCGCTCTATTGGCATGACGATTTTTGGCAAATCCAAAAAGGAAAGCCAACACTCCAAAAATGAGTATCAATCGTATGTTAGACCACTTCAGCATTGCTTATAAAATAGTTTTTTACTTTTTGTGCTTCATCCCCAATATCTCCTGCGCCAAGCATCAATACGACACGGCAAGAGGTAGCAGCAATGG
The DNA here is from genome assembly GCA_007116535.1 of Psychroflexus sp. Classification (GTDB taxonomy): domain Bacteria; phylum Bacteroidota; class Bacteroidia; order Flavobacteriales; family Flavobacteriaceae; genus Psychroflexus. The sequence continues at coordinate 2,290 of SKIG01000228.1, read as the reverse complement.
AAGCTGTTATCGACTCTTTTGAAATAATTTTCTTGTTTTTTTCTTTAATTTTTTGCAATAAAAATGAGGCATCCACACCCTCGATTGGCAACTCTCTTGCTGGATAAATTTCAAGCAGGCAAATTTCATCAAATTGTGCCAAAGAAAGGGCAAAATCCTCCGCAAAATTTTCAGTTCTTGAAAATAAATGCGGTTGAAAAATAACCATCAGATTTTCATTGGGATGCATCTCTTTTGCTCCTTGAAAAGCCGCGTTAATTTCGGTTGGGTGATGTGCATAATCATCTATTATTATTCTATTTGGGGTTTTCAATAAGTAATTGAAACGCCTTTTTACTCCTGAAAAACTTTTTAGTGCAGCTACAAATTCACCTGCTTTTTCGGGGAAATTTGAAATGGCCAAACTCAAAGCAGCCAACGCATTGAATACATTATGTCTTCCCGGAAGTGAAAATTGAATGTTTGAGTAAACTCTATCTTCCAAAACTAAGTCGAAAACATAACTTCCGTCTATTACTTCTAACTTTTGAATTGAAGCTGTTGAATCTTTACCGAATCCTAACTTTTTACCCGAAATGGAAAGGCTCTCCTCCACCCACAACTCATCGCTAACTTGGTTGGCAAAATCATAAAAGGTTTGCTCAAAGTTTTCTTTGGTACCGTACATATCCAAATGATCGGCGTCCATAGAAGTAATGACTGCTGCGTGCGGATGCAGTTGAAGGAAAGAACGGTCGAATTCATCAGCTTCCACTACAAAATATTCATTGCCTGTGGAATAAAAGTTACTATTAATATCGTTTAAAATTCCACCTAAGAAAGCAGTAAACCCAACCTTAGCTTCTTTTAGTATATGGGTTAAAATTGCCGTAGTAGTAGTCTTTCCGTGTGTACCCGCAACAGCAAGACACTTCCCTGAACGAGTTATTTCACCAAGTAAAGCTGCTCTTTTTTGAAGTGTAAAATCGTTACTAGTAAGGTAAGTAAACAACTTGCTCTGGTTGGAAATTGCAGGGGTATAAATTACATGTATTCCCTCATTCGAAAAATCAGACAAGGCGTGAATGGCTACTACTTCGTCATAAAAAATCTTTGCTCCTTCGGTTTCAAGTGTGGTGGTTAGTTCTGTTTTGGTTCGGTCATAACCAAGCACCTGAATGTCTTGCGCCAAAAGATAGCGGGCAAGCGCACTCATGCCTATTCCTCCTATTCCAAGGAAAAAATATGTTGGTATGCGTGTTGGTTGACTCATTTTATTTGTTGTTGTAATTCCAAATTTGTTCTATCTCATCTACTATATCTTTGGTAGCATTTGGTCTCGCTAATGCCTTGCAATTCATAGCTAATTTTTTTTGTAAAACTTTGTCGCTAACTAAGTTGACAAGTGTTTCTTCAAAAACTTCTGAAGCCTCACTTTCTTTAATGCAAATTGCCGCATCCTTATCCACTAAAGCTTGTGCATTTTTAGTTTGGTGGTCTTCAGCCACATTGGGCGAAGGAATAAAAATAACCGGTTTACCTACCAAACACAGCTCACTCACAGAACCTGCTCCTGCGCGAGAAATTATAATATCAGCAGCCGCATAGGCTTCTTCCATGTGTTGAATAAACGCCATAACCTTGCAGTTTGCTGCTTGCATGGAAGTATAATTCTCATAATAGAATTTGCCTGTTTGCCAAATGAAGCTCAATTGTTTATCCTGATGTTTTTGAATAAAATGATGTACAATTTCATTCACACGCTTTGCACCTAAGCTTCCTCCTATAATGAGTACACAGGTTGTGTTTTCGGCTATTCCAAATTTCGCTTTAGATTCACTTGAAGTCAATTTAGATTCCAAAATTCCTTTTCTTACAGGGTTTCCTGTAAACCTGATTTTATCTTTTGGGAAAAAACGCTGCATATTTTCATAGGCTACGCTAATTCTCGTCGCTTCTTTTCCAACCCATTTGTTTGTTACTCCCGCATAAGAATTTTGCTCTTGCACCAAAGTCGGGATTCCTATTTTCACTGCTGCTTTTAAAGTTGGTCCACTTGCAAAACCTCCTGTTCCGATGACTATATGCGGTTGAAATTTTTTCAATAGTTTTCTTGCTTTGAGTAAACTTGATAACAATTTAAAAGGAAACATAAGATTATCTAGGGTTAATTTCCGTTGAATACCTGAAATCCAAAGTCCAACAATTGGATAGCCATGCTGTGGTACTTTCTCCATTTCCATACGGTTACTTGCCCCCACAAACAGAAATTCAGCTTGAGGATAGCGCGCCTTCAGCTCATCTGCAATGG
>SKIG01000088.1 GCA_007116535.1 Psychroflexus sp. | reverse complement strand
CTATGTTTGCTATTGCTTCTACTCCTTAGAGCAGGTTCATTATTCTTCATTTTCTAAATCGTTTCACTCAATACTTCTAAGGGGTTTTCAAATTCCTCGTCAGTAGATTCTATTACCTCAATTTTATCTCTATTCGCTGCGACGCTTTGTAAAATCCCTAGCGATAGGCACGTCATCCAAATCGAACTCCCTCCGCTACTTATTAACGGTAAAGTTTGCCCCGTTACAGGAAAAAGGGAAACAGCAACACCCATATTGACAAAAGCCTGAAAAATAAATGGCAAGCCAACTGCTATAATCAATAACTGACCAAAAACTGATTTTGTTTTGGTTACTTGGATTGCTATTCGCCATAAAATAAACACATAGGCCAATAGTACGCCAATGCCCCCAAACAAGCCCATTTCTTCTACAATGATGGCATAGATAAAATCCGAAGAAGACTGAGGTAAAAAGTTTCTTTGAACACTTTTACCAATCCCGTTTCCAAAAAAACCACCACTTGCAATAGCAATTTTAGCTTTTTGGACTTGGTATTGTTCTTCGGTATCTGCATCACTTGCAAAATTCTGTATTCTACTTGACCACGTATCAACTCTGTTTGGCATGGCATCAGGAAAAGCCATAGCTATAAGTATAAAAATCCCTAAGACAGCTACTCCGATTCCTAATACAAAACCGAGGTATTTGAGCGGATATCCTCCTAAAAATGCCAATACCATGACCAAAGAGAAAATTATAGCCGCTGTAGAAAAGTTAGCGGGTAAAATCAAGCCCACTACAATTCCAACAGGAATCCACAACGGAAGTATAGTTTCCTTAAAGTTGACCACTTTATCTTTGATTTTAGATAAATATCTCGCTACATATACTAATAACACCACAGAGGCTAAACTCGAGGTTTGAAAAGAAACATTTACCACAGGAACATTGATCCAACGACTCGCATTCGCACCACCAATAGTTGTTCCTTGACTAAGTGTAATAATGAGTAAGACTACCACCACAGGAAGCATCAAAATTGAAATTCCCCTAAAATAGCGGTAAGGAATTTTATGAATTCCATACATCAGAATAAACCCAATAAATATGTGCATGAAATGCTTGATTAAGTAAGAAACAGTGCTTCCATTTCCTCCATTCAAATACGCCAAGTTGCTACTAGCCGTGTACACAGGAATAAAGGAAAAGATAGCTAACAATACAGCTACTGCCCATATTATTTTGTCTCCTTCTATAGATTTAAAAAATGTATATGCTTTAGGTTGAGTCACTTACAATGTTTTTATCGCTTCTTTAAATTGATTTCCTCTGTCTTCATAATTTTTAAATAAATCAAAACTCGCACAAGCCGGCGAAAGCAATACACAGTCGTTAGCTTCTGCCATTGAATAAGCATGCTTTACCGCCTCTTGCATATCGGTTGTTTCAAATATATCGACGACAATATTTCCAAAGGTGTGTATAATCTTTTGGTTATCGACTCCGAGGAAAATAATTGCTTTCACTTTTTCATTGACAAGTGGTAGCAATTCATTGTAATTATTGCCTTTATCTACTCCGCCAACAATCCATATCGTTGGCTGACGCATACTTTCCAAAGCATAATAAGTTGCGTTTACATTAGTAGCTTTAGAATCGTTGATGAAACTAACTTTGTTAATTTTCACCACCTTCTCCAAACGATGTTCGACCCCTTGAAAGGTTTCTAAACTCTCTTTTATCGTTTGATTTCTAATTTGTAAAAGCTTGGCTGCCAATGAACTTGCTGCTGCATTTTTTAGGTTATGCGCTCCTTGAACTTGTAGATTCTTTGTCAACATAGTGAATGAATTGTCGTTTATTATAAATTCTATTTTGTCTTCGTAAATAATAGCTCCTTGCTTAGGAACTCTATCGGGTTGCACAGAAATCGGGAATAGCTGAGAAGCTATCTCATTACTTGCTATCCAATCTGTAATTGTTGCTTCATCTGCATTGTAAATCAGAGAATCTGCGTTTGAATGATTCTTTACAATTTGAAATTTTGAAGCTACATACGTTGGAAAATCGTTGTTGTACCTATCCAAATGAGCTGGAGTAATACTCGTGATAATAGCAATACTCGGATTGAATTCTTGAATGTCATCCAACTGAAAACTACTCAACTCCAATACATAAGTCGATTTTGGACTTTCAGCCACTTGCAAGGCGAAGCTATCACCAACATTCCCCGCCATTCCAACATCTAACTTAGCATGCTTTAAAATGTGGTAGGTCATTATGGTGACTGTAGTTTTTCCGTTTGACCCTGTAATTCCTATTAAATTAGCTTTTGTGAAATAGCCTGCAAATTCAATTTCAGAAATAACAGGAATCACTTTTTCCTTCAGTTGAATTATTATGGGAACATCATCAGGTATTCCGGGGCTTTTTACCACCAAATCAGCATCAAAAATTCGTTCATGAGTATGTTTTCCTTCTTCAAAAGGAATTTCGTAATGCATAAGCATATTGCGGTAGTCCTCTTTGAGCTGACCGCCTTCACTTAGGAAAACACGGTATTGCTGATGCTTAGCTAAAATAGCTGCACCAACTCCGCTTTCGCCTCCACCAAGTATGCTTACTTTTTTCACTTTTATCTAATTTTTAATGTGATTATGGCTAAGATGGCCAACAAAATGCCGACAATCCAAAAACGCACAACAATTTTACTCTCGTGCAACCCCTTCTTTTGGTAATGATGATGCAGTGGCGACATAAGGAAAATTCGTTTTCCTTCGCCATATTTTTTCTTTGTGTATTTGAAATAACTAACCTGCATAACAACAGATAAGTTTTCAATAAGAAATATTCCACACAAAATTGGAATCAATAATTCTTTTCGTGTTGCAATAGCAAGAACTGCAATAATTCCTCCGATGGTTAAACTCCCTGTATCGCCCATAAATACTTGTGCAGGATAGGTGTTGTACCAAAGAAAACCTATCAATCCCCCGGCAAAAGCTGCTATAAAAATGGTGGCTTCACCAATTCGAGGAATATTCATCACATTGAGGTAATTAGAAAAAATATAATTCCCTGAAATCCATGCAAAAACCCCTAAGGTTACTACTATAATCACTGAACTTCCTGCTGCCAAGCCGTCTATTCCATCAGTTAAATTGGCTCCATTGGAAACAGCTGTTACTATAAAAATCACAATAGGAATAAAAATCAACCATGCGTACTTTTTCAAACTTGGGTCTATCCACGTAATTAAATCAGAGTAGTCCAACTCATTATCTTTGATAAAAGGAATGTTAGTTTGTGTAGATTTTTCCTCTTTTCTATAGCTAACTTGATCGCTTACGACCACTTCAATTTGTTCGATATTTGACGAAGTAGAAACTTTATTTCTAACTGTTACATCAGGATGAAAAAACATTGTTGCGCCTACGATAATTCCTAAACCGACTTGTCCTATTACTTTAAAACGTCCTTTTAATCCGTCTTTATTTTTTTTTAAAGTTTTGATATAATCGTCTAAAAAACCAATAGCTCCCATCCATAAAGTAGTGATGATAAGCAGAATAATGTAGATATTGCTTAACTGAGCAAACAACAACACAGGAATAAGTGTCGAAAATATGATGATAAGCCCACCCATTGTTGGCGTTCCTGCTTTTTCAATTTGTCCCTCTAAGCCTAAATCTCTTACGCTCTCACCTACTTGTTTGCGGCGTAAAAAATTGATTATTCGCTTTCCAAAAACAGTTGATAGAAGCAAAGCTAAGATGATTGCTGCTGCCGAACGGAAGGAAATATACCCGAATAAGCCTGTCCCCGGAATATCAAAATTTGCATCTAAATAATCAAATAAATGGTATAGCATAGTTTATTTGTTTTGGGATAATAGGTGTTTTTTTACCATCAAGAAATCATCGAAAGGAGAACGCTCTCCTTTAATTTCTTGGTAATTTTCATGTCCTTTACCGGCAATTAGAATTATATCTCCTTCTTGTGCCAAAGAACAAGCAGTTTTGATGGCTTGCTCTCTATTTTCAACAGACAAAACTTTAGAAACATCAGTTGGGCTAACCCCTTTTTCCATTTCTTGAATGATTTGCTGTGGGTCTTCAAAACGAGGATTATCACTCGTAAATATGGTTTTAGTACTTAATGATGTTGCTATTTCTGCCATCAAAGGTCGCTTGCTTGCATCTCTGTTTCCTCCACATCCTACCACGCAAATTAATTGTTCGTTTTTGGTGCGAATATCGTTGATAGTCTCTAAGACATTTTGAAGCGCATCAGGTGTATGAGCATAATCTACAATGGCAGTTACCTTCAGTTGCTTGGAAGTAAACTGTTGAAATCTTCCGTTGACAGGCTTTAATTGGCTTATCAATCGCAGACTTTCCATTCGATCTAACTTCAAGGCTTGAGATGCAGCAAACACTGCCAACAAATTATACGCATTGAAGCTTCCTATTAGTCCTGACCATACTTCATCTTGATTGATTTTCAACAGTAAACCATTGAAATTGTTTTCTAGAATTTTAGCTTGGTAATCTGCATGCGACTTCAATGCATAGCTTACTTTTTTGGCTTTGGTATTTTGCAACATATAGTTGCCGTTTTTGTCGTCTATATTGGTAATGGCAACCGATGTTTTTGGTAATTGGTCAAAAAATTGCTTTTTGATGTCTCTATATGCAGCAAAAGTTTCGTGATAATCTAGGTGGTCGTGACTCAAGTTGGTGAAAATTCCTACTTGAAAGTGTAAGCCCAAACTTCTTTTTTGAGCAATTCCATGAGAACTTACTTCCATAAAAACATACTCAACTTCTTCATCACGCATTTTAGCTAAATAGCTATTGATGGTCAATGAATCAGGTGTGGTTAGTTTGGTTTCATAAGAAGTCTCATTTATTTTGATAACCACTGTTGAAATTAATCCAACTTTAAAACCGACTGCAAAAAACAAGTCATACAACAAAGAGGCTACAGTTGTCTTTCCGTTGGTACCTGTTACGCCTATAAGTTGTAAATCTTGCGACGGATTTCCGTAGTAATTACTTGCTATGTAGGCCGCTGCGACTCTCGCATCTGCTACTTGAATATATGTAACCCCGTTATTGCGCTGCTCAGGTAATTTTTCACAAACAATCGCCAAAGCACCTTTGTCTATCGCGCTTTTGATAAAGTCATGCCCATCTGAAGCTTCTCCCGAAATGGCAATGAATAAATCATTTAAACCAACTTTTCGAGAATCTATATGTATATGAGTGATGTGGTGGTTGGTATTTCCTTCCACCGCAAGAATCGGCACACGATATAATATGTCTTTAATTTGGCTCAACTTAATATTAGATTTATAATTTGACTTTCGTTTACTTTTTGTCCGCTTGGAATAGATTGGCTTACCACTTTACCTCTTCCGATCAGTTTCACTTTTAAACCCATGTTTTCTAAAATCGCAATTGCATCCATAGCAGGGACGCCCTTTAGATTCGGCATTACTTTTTTTTTTTTTTCAACTAAAGAAAAGTATTGCTGAAATGAGTTAGGTAAAGCTTCAGTAAGATTCACCTCGTATTGAACGGGGGTATCTATATAAATTTTCCTAGCTATCTTTTGAAAAACAGGCGCTGCAACCGTACTTCCGTAATAACCTTTGGATGGATTTGGCTTGTGAATGACCACGATACATGAGTACTTAGGTTCGTCAGCGGGGAAATATCCTGCAAATGAAGAAACATAGCGTCCTGCTTCTATCCAATACTCAATTTGACAAGTACCTGTTTTACCCGCCATCGAAAAGTTTGGACTATAAATATTGGATGCTGTTCCTCTTTCTACGGTGTTTTGCATCAACTTACGTAAAATTTGAGCGGTTTCTTTGGAACAAACAGAGCCTTGGTAGCTCACCTTCGTAAAATCTTTCACCAACACATTTCTATCCCTTACTTCTTTGATGAATTTTGGTTTTACACGAACTCCATCATTTGCAATAGCATTGTAGAAAGTAAGTGTTTGCAAAGGTGTCATCGAAACTCCATAACCAAATGACAACCATGGCAAAGTTGTTCCGTACCAATTACTATCGTCAGGGTGTGGAATTTTTGGTTGTCCTTCTCCTTTTATTTCTAAACCAATAGGCTCTCCTAATCCCATATTCAACAAGCGATTGACAAAACGTTCAGGCTTAGCTTTGTAATTATTATAAATAATTTCAGAAAAGGCGGTATTGGCAGAAACTTCAAAAGCTTGAGCCATGTTGATTACTCCATATCCTCCAAGGCGTGAATCTTTAACTACTCGGTCAAAATACTTAATCTGACCATTTTTTGTATCAACTAAAGTAGTGGTATCGACCACTTTGTCTTCTAAAGCCGCCGCTAATGTCATCAGTTTGAAAGTCGAACCCGGCTCATGCGCTTCATATACCGCATAATTTAGCTTTTCGTAGTATTTACCTGAGGTTGCGCTTCTACCTAAATTAGCTATGGCCTTTATTTCTCCTGTTTTTGTTTCCATGACCACCACCGAGCCATGCTCAGCTTCGTATTTTTCTAAAGACTCTAAAAGTGCGTGATGCGCAATATCTTGAATAGTAATATCTATGGTTGAAATAACATCGTATCCATCGACTGGCTCAACTTCATTGGCGTCGCTAATTGGCTTCCATTGTCCTTTGGCAATGCGCTGCTTCATTCGTTGGCCTTGTTTTCCTTTTAAATAATGGTCGAAAGCTCCTTCTAAACCAATGTTTCCGTAACCAACAATTCTTTCACCAACTTTACCTAAAGGATGCTCTCTAACTGTTTGTTGTTCAGCGATAAAACCTCCTTTGTAAGCCCCTAAGTTGAACAAAGGAAACTCTCGTATTTTCATGTAGTCCGAGTAATCTAAATTTTTCGCAATGAATACATAACGATTTTTATTGGCGCGTGCAGTGCGTAATTTATTTTGATAGAAATCAGGCGTACCTCCCAATTGCTTTGACAGGGCAACAGAAAGTTCAGACAAATGTTCTTTAAAATTAGCTTCACTTGGTGCCAAGGCATCAAAGCGAATTTCAAATTTAGGCACCGAAGTGGCCAATAAATTCAAGTTAGCATCGTATAGGTTTCCCCGATTTGGGTCAATGGTAAACTTTTTATAAACAGTTTTTTCAGCTAATGAACGGTAATGTTCTCCTTCTTTAATTTGAATATTGAACAATTTGTAACCTATAAAAAGTACAAATACGACAAGCAGACCTATAATTAGGTAGAAGCGTTTGAGTATGTTTTTTGAGGTTACCATTTATATAATCTTTATTTTACACTAATTTTTGTTGGAGGTTCGTTGGATGTTCTCACTCCTCGAGCTAGCATTTTTTTTGCTACAGAGGATTCCATTTTCTCTTGCATCAATCGTTTTCTTGTATCTACAAATTCACTTCTAAGCTCCTTCACTTCAAGATTGATTTCGGCAATTTGGTAGATTTTCCTATCTGCATTATGCGAACTCGCAATCATTACAATAGCCAAAAAAGTGAGGTATAAAATAAACCCCCAATTCCCCAAAGAGCCTTCGCTCACAAGGAACTTGACTTTAAGTATATCGCTAAGGTTATTTTTTGACTTCATTACTGCTTTTTTATTCTATCTATCAATTTCGTTCTTCATCTATCAATCGCTCAGCTATTCTTAATTTGGCGCTTCGAGCTCTTGAATTCTCTTGAATTTCTTCATCAGAAGGCACTACCAAACCTCCAACTTTTTTGAATGGAACATGAATCCTTCCAAAGAAATCTTTTTCAGCTTCACCTTCAAATTTTCCACTTCTTATATATCTTTTCACCAACCTATCTTCAAGGGAATGATAAGAAATCAAACTAATTCTACCTCCGGGCTTAACCACTTCTGCTGTTTGCAACAAAAACTCTTTAAGCGCTTGAATTTCTTGATTCACTTCAATCCGAATAGCTTGATACAGCATCGCAAGCATTTTATTTACTTTTGTTGGAGGAAAATAAACGCTCACAACCTCATTTAATTCTTGCGTAGTTGTAATTGGCGTATTGCTTCTATGTGACACAATGGCTTTTGCTAATTTGTATGCCATGCGGAACTCGCCATAGGTTCTAAAAATACGAGCTAAATCTTCCTCTTCGTACTGATTGACAACTTGATAAGCAGAAAGCGAGTCTTGCTGATTCATTCGCATGTCCAACTTAGCTTCAAATCGAGTCGAAAAACCACGTTCAGCTTCATTGAATTGATGAGATGATACCCCGAAATCACCTAAAATTCCATCTACTTGCTTGATTCCGTTAAAGCGAAGAAATCTTTTTAAGTAGCGAAAGTTGGCAGGAATCAAAGTAAACCGTTCATCTTTCAATGTGTTTTTGTGCGCATCTTCGTCTTGATCGAAGCCAAACAACTTTCCGTTTGCCCCTAATCTTGAAAGGATTTCAGCCGAATGTCCGCCTCCTCCAAAGGTTACATCTACATAGGTTCCATCGGGACGAATCGCTAATCCATCGACGGTTTCCTTCAACAAAACAGGTATGTGGTAAGCTGTATTACTCATCTTGATCGCCCATTACTTCTTCTGCTAAATCTGCAAAATCATCGACATCGCTAATTGCGTTCTCGTAAGCGTCTTTATCCCAAATCTCTACAATATTGATTGCAGAAGAAAGGACAACTTCTTTTTCTATTCCTGAGAAAAGCATCAAATCTTTTGGTACTAACAATCTTCCGTTAGCATCTATCTCTATCACCTTCACTCCGGCTGTAAATTTCCTAATGAAATCGTTGTTCTTTTTGTTGAATCGGTTGAGTTTGTTCATTTTTTCCATGAGTAGTCGCCATTCGCTAAGCGGATACAACTCAAGGCATTTTTGAAACACAGAGCGCTTCAATACAAAACCATCGGTCAACTCATTAGCCAATTGCTTTTTGAGCGCCGAAGGGAGCATTAGCCTAGCTTTTGCATCGACTTTGCATTCGTATGTTCCAATTAAGTTAGTCACTTTGATGTAATTACGATTCAAAAATATTAATTTTTTTACCACTTCTTACCACTTTTCCCCACATTGTTGATAAGTTTTTAAAAAAATCACAAATAGGTCTATTTTTCAAGGCTATCGAAGCGTAGTAATTAATCCAAGTAGCAACTGATTTTAAGATAAAATGAAGAAAAAAATGATTTGGTGGTAAAAAGTGGACGGTTTATTCATTTTTCGTTATATGATAACATTGTATTTATTCGACTATTGAGGTGGAACATATAAATTCATCTGAAATGCCTAAAAGAAACATAGGGGAATTTTTAATCCACAAAACCATAAAGAAGGGATAAAAACAAAGAGATTTTTGTATTTTTAAGACTCAGTTTTTCAAAAGTGTTCAAAAAACCACATAAAAAATATAATTTGTTTTCTTTGGTTTTTCTATATAGATTTGCAATTTGGTTTTTATACATAATTTTAAATATGGCAATCGCAATTAAATCAGTTCCTGTATTAAAGAAAGAAGCTGCTGTTAGATTTAATTCTAACGCAGAAGCTTCTATTGCTAAAAAATCTACAGTTAAATTCTCTAAACAAATTACCATTTCAAACAAAATATTAGCAAAAGCTAAAATTTAATATTCATAGTGAGTTTTTTATTTGAGAAATGTACTTTACATGTATATGATAAAGATGTTCTAAAAAACAGCAAAGCATTTGATTGCGGTAATGATGATTTAAATGGCTTTTTTGCTAATGATGTAATAAATTATACCTCAGAACTTCTTGGTAAAAGCTATTGTTTTAAATTAGATGAAGATCAAACTGAAATTGTTGCCGCTTTTACAATTTCTAATGACAGTATAAAAACACATACTCTTCCAAATTCTAGAAAAAAGAAAGTTATTGCCGATATCCCTAGACAAAAACACATGAAAAGTTATCCTGCAGTTTTAATTGGCAGACTAGGCGTAAACACTAATTATAGGAGAATAGAAGGCGAAGAAAAGTCTATCGGTGACCAACTTATGGATTTCATTAAATCTTGGTTTATTGATAAAAGTAATAAAACAGGTTGTCGATTTATTATTGTTGATTAATATAATGAAATAGCACCTCTAAAATAGTATAAAAGAAATGGATTCATTGAACTATTCAGTTCAGCGGAACAAGAAAAAAGATACACAAATATTCCTGATGAGAAAGAACTTAGTACGAGATTGCTTTATTTTGATTTAATCGTACTATCAGAATAAATATAGCATCAAAACGAAACAGGGGTTTTCCATAATTTCGCGGTTTGTAATTAATTTAAATGTGCTCGCCATAAATAAAATTAAACCCGACTTCATACAGGCAGTTCTGCTCATTCTTCACTTCTAATATAAACCGGGTTTAACCTATATCAATTTTTGTAGTGAAATTAGGGTGTTCGATCTAATGGTTGAATTTTCAACTTGAAACTAGCACAAAAAGAAGAAGAAAACACAATAAAATCCAAGACATATTCATTAAAAATACCTTAGAATTGAATATTTTACTTATACTTGTACAAATATGAGTATATTTGAAACTTGAAATTTTCTTAATTGAATGGAGAACGAATTACAACAACAAGGTAAATTCAAATTTGTAGAGCGAGGCGAAGGAACCCCAATGATTATACTTCACGGTTTAATGGGAGGACTCAGTAACTTCGATGGTGTAGCTAACTATTTTCCTGAACATGGATACAAGGTAGTTATTCCTGAGTTGCCAATTTACAATATGCCTTTACTGAAAACAAACATAAAAAACATTACAAGTTTTATCAAGGATTTTATTGAAGCGCGAGGCTATGATAAAGTAATACTTCTTGGGAATTCTCTTGGTGGACATATTGGTTTACTTACAACCAAATTATATCCTGAATTAGTAAAAGGGCTTGTTATTACAGGAAGTTCAGGATTATATGAAAGTGCTATGGGAGATAGTTATCCAAAAAAAGGTGACTTCGACTATATCAAGAAAAAAGCACAAGATGTTTTTTACGATCCCGCAGTAGCGACTGATGAAATTGTACAAGATGTATATGAAACTATCCGTGATAGAAATAAATTAATACGTATCTTATCGATTGCTAAAAGTGCGATTAGACACAATATGGCGAAGGATCTCCCTAATATGAAACAACCGACTTGTATAATTTGGGGGAAACAAGATGATGTTACTCCACCAAATGTAGCAGAAGAATTTGATCGTTTGTTACCAAACTCGGATTTGTATTGGATAGACAAATGTGGTCATGCTGCTATGATGGAACATCCTGACTTATTCAATGAAATCCTTCACGAGTGGTTGCAAAAAAGAGCGCTGTAATTCTTTACTCTTATCTTTCTAATTAACAGTAATTTTCAAAAGCAATTTCATGATTATAAAAAGTGCTGAATTTGTAGTAAGCAATCAAGACGTTGCTAAATGTCCCAAGCAGGATATTCCTGAGTATGCATTTATTGGCAGAAGTAATGTAGGCAAGTCTTCTCTAATCAACATGATTACAGGGCATAAAAAGCTAGCTATGGTTTCAGGAAAACCTGGAAAAACTAGATTAATCAACCACTTCTTAATCAATAAAAATTGGCACTTAGTCGATTTACCAGGTTATGGTTACGCCAAAGTAAGTAAAAAAGAAAAAGCTGTTTTTCAGAAGTTTATAACTCAATATTTCAACAAAAGACAACAATTGGTAGCTGCTTTTGTTCTTGTTGACATTCGTCACGAACCACAACCTATCGATGTTGACTTCATGTTTTGGCTTGGCACCAATCAGATTCCTTTTTCAATTATTTTTACCAAAGCAGATAAATTGAAACCTGCTGCAATCGACAGAAATGTTGAGGTTTATAAAAATAAACTTTTAGAAACTTGGGAAGAAATG
>SKIG01000031.1 GCA_007116535.1 Psychroflexus sp. | reverse complement strand
CGTTGGCAACAGCATAAAACAGAATTCCGAAAAACATTTGTTTCTTAAACAGGAAACATTTATCTTTGTAAAAAGATTTGAATGGACGAACAAAAATTCCGAGTTGAAATTCTAGAAGAAGCGAAACAATTTCTTGACAGCATTGACGAAAAAAGCCGAGAGAAAATAATTTACAACATTTGGAAATCGCAGAGAACAAACGACAAAGAACTTTTCAAAAAACTACAAGACGAAATTTGGGAATTTAGAACTAAATTCAATAAAACTTACTTCCGACTTTTCGCCTTTTGGGATAAAACCGACAAAGAGGATACACTTGTTGTTTCAACTCACGGAATAATTAAAAAGACAGATAAAATTCCGAAAAAAGAGATTGAAAAAGCGGACCGAATAAGACAACAGTATTTTAACGAAAAAAAAAAAAGAAAATGAAAACATATAGTTTAGATGAACTAACTGACAGTTACATCGGAAAAAAAGGAACAAAAAAGCGAGACGAATTTGAAAACGAACTTCGACTTGACTTGCTTGGATATGAAATTAAAAAAGCACGAAAAGAAAGAAAACTGACACAAGAACAACTCGGAGAACTTGTTGGAGTCAAAAAAGCACAGATTTCGAAAATTGAGAATAGCGCAACAGACGCCAGATTTTCGACAATTTTAAAAGTGTTTAAAGTATTGGGTGCGAAAGTGAAATTTGATGTAGAACTGAACGACCATAAATTAGCATACTAACCGAAAAGAATGCCGATTGCACAACACTGTATAAGCGTAATGCGGGCTAAAGACTAAATTTAAACGAATTGAATATTAATAAACAAACTGCCAAACTGAAAGTGAAGTGCTTTTAATCCCGCACTACGCTTATACTAGACCGTTATCGCTCAGTGTAAAAAAACAACGACAGTGAATAAAATGAAAGACAGAAATAAAATGCCAAACGTACAAGATGAACCTCTTAAATAGAAGTAATTAATGCGAATCCCTTTAAATGAATTTGAGCAATTAATAGATGAAACTATCCTCAAAAGAGGCTTGGCTTACTTTAAGGGCGGTGCAATAACCGATTTTTCAGAAATTTCAAATGGAGAATATGAAGCTATTGTATCAGGTATAGAGGATTACACTGTTCAATTAGAAGTTGAAAACAACGCAATAATTGAACACAATTGTGATTGTCCTTATGATATGGGGGCTGTTTGTAAACACGTAGTTGCGGTTATCTTCCATTTGCAACAAGATGAATTGGAGTTAAACGAATCCTCTCCCAATAGTCCGGAGAAGAAGAAAAAAACAAAGTCTGTCAATCAACAAGTCAAAGAGTTATTAAAAGCTATTTCGCACAATGAATTGATAGAGTTTGTAGAAGAAAACTGCAAAAAGGACAAGAAATTTAGAAACTATTTTTTGGCATCATTCGGGCATTTAAATCAAAATCAATCAAAAGAATTTTATCAAAAACAAATCCACTCTATACTGCAAACAGCAGCAGGTAGAGACGGTTGGATTGGTTGGTCTGATATGAAATATGTGGTGAAAGCTACCGAGCCATTTTTAGAAAATGCCGAAAAATATTTGCAAAAGAAGAATTTTGAAAATGTGTTTTTCATCAGTACTGCTTTATTGGAAGAAATAACCAAAGCTTTCCAATTTGGAGATGACAGTAACGGTGATTTAGGCTATTTTGTTGAATCGGCAATGGAGCTACTTTCAAAACTATCAAAAGAGGAAATTTCATCAGCACTAAAACAAGAAACTTTTGAATACTGTATTTCAGCTTTTAAACAAAAACTTTTTGAAGGTTGGGATTGGCATTTAGGCATACTCCACATTGCAGGCGATTTAATAGATAATGAAAATGAAGCCGATATTATTTTGAATTGTTTGGAATCTGTGAATGGAGAATATGAACGAGAATACGCTCAATCATATAAATTGGAATTACTAAGGCAGTATAAAAACCAAAAAGAAGTAGAGGAATTCATCAATAAAAATATTTCAAATTCAAAAATCAGAAAACAAGAAATTGAAAAAGCCTTTGAAAACCAAAACTTTGAAAGAGCAATAGCATTAGCTAAAGACGGAATTACTTGTGATGAACAAAGCAAACCAGGCTTAGCAAAAGATTGGTATGATTGGCTGTTGAAAATTGCATTAGTTCAGAATGACAAGCCCAAGATTATTGAATATGCTCGTTTCAGGCTGATTGAAAATTTTGGGGCAACACAAGATTATTACCAGATACTGAAAAACAATATTGAACCTGAAAAATGGCATCCTTTTTTAGAAGAAATAATCAAGGTGGTTACACCTAAAAACAGATGGACTTATACGGAGCTAATACGCAAGGTTTATATTAAAGAGGAATGGTGGGACAGGTTGTTTTTCATGCTAAAACAGAATTTGTCTTTGGAGAACATTCAGGAAAACGAACAGTATTTAGCTAAAGATTATTCCGCTGAACTAATTGAATTGTATAGTGAAAGACTAACGAATTATGTTGAAAAATATGTCGGTCGAAATAATTATCAAACGGCTTGCAGGTATTTACGAAGAATGAAAAAACTTGGTGGCAACGACAAAGTAAATGAGTTAATCGAATTGTTTAGAAAGCAATACCCACAGCGTAAAGCATTAATGGACGAATTAACAAGAGTATAAAATGCCAACCCTTCACAGCAACACGACCAAAATGACCAACAAACAAACGGACGAAAAAGAACACCGAAGCGATAACATCACCTATACGCAAGCAGGGGGTTCGTGCTTCGAAGGACAGGAAAATGCTATATTTGAAGTTCAGTTCTTCGTAGGAAGTTCAGTGGTAAAAATCCCTGCCTGCGTATAGCTGAGAACCGTTATCGCTCAGTGTAAAAAGCCGACCCGCAAATGGCACATTTGGTTTTTTCCGACACTCAAGCCAACGCTAAAAAAACCAAAAGAGCCATTTTTTTCCAACGCACATACAGGACAACTAGACAATTATTCAAACATTTTTTATCTTGAAAAACGAGATATTAAAAAATAAAAACTAAATTTGTGACTTGACATCTTTAGACAATAATGAACAGAATTAAAGAAGTACTTGAAGAAAAAGGAATTAAGCAAACTTGGTTAGCCGAACAGCTAGGCAAAAGCTACAATATGGTAAACGGTTATGTGCAAAATCGACAACAACCAAGACTTGAAGTACTTTATGAAATAGCGAACATTCTTAATATTGATGT
>SKIG01000251.1 GCA_007116535.1 Psychroflexus sp. | reverse complement strand
TGAGTAACTCTGTCCCTATTAGCTACAGGAGTAAAATCTTCTATAGCAACTCGTTTACCGTCGTTGTCGACAAACTGAAGAATTTTACCAGATTTAGTTTCAACAGCTCCGTATTCACCGTTGATAAAGTTCTTCCACTCCCAAGCCTGTGACCCAAGGAAAACAATACCTCCCAAGATAGTAAGGGCCATGTAAAAAGTAACTTTAGCCTTATTCATTTTGTGTCCTGCATCAACAGCAAGCACCATGGTTACCGATGAAAATATCAAAATAAATGTCATCAAAGCAACATAATACATTGGTGCATCTACACCGTGCAAAAATGGAAAGTGATTAAACACCTCATCGGCGATAGGCCACTCCTCAATAAATTTGAACCTTGAAAAACCGTAAGCAGCTAAAAAGCCAGAAAATGTTAGTGCATCCGAGGTAATGAAAAACCACATCATTAGTTTTCCGTAACTTGCTTTCAAAGGCTCATTTCCGCCTCCCCAAGTTTTTCCTTCGGTGCCTGTTTTTGCAACAACAGCTGAATCCATAGAGTTTGTTTTATTATAATTAGCGCAAAAATAGTTATTTTATTTATCCTAAAAAATACAAGAAAAAGAAAAAGAGTAATAACCATAAGACGTCTACAAAGTGCCAAAATGTTGCACCTAGCTCAAAACCAAGAATTTGACCTGAACGATAACGTTTTTTAAAATGATTATAAATAACAACTCCTAAAACTATTATTCCTGAAAAAATATGTACCACGTGTAAAAACGCAATAATATATATATAAGAGGCAGTAACATTACTAGCATTTCCTGTAAAATAGTAGCCTTGCTCGGTAATTTCTTGAAAGCCTAAAAACTGCATTACAATAAAAATTACCCCTAACAAAAAAGCTCCTAAAAGAGTATTGGTTGCTAAACTTCTTTGGTTGTTTAAAATAGCTTTCTTAGCAAGTACAACAAGCACACTGCTCAAAATTATAACGAATGTACTGAAAGTAAAGTAAGTTGGAATCACAAAATCATCCACCCAATCAGGGCGACTACTACTTACAATAAAAGCCGAAAGTAGTCCAGCAAAAGACATGCTAAGGCTAATTATACCAAACCATAGCATCATTTTCCTAGCCCGTATGTGTTTTTCTTCAGCTGATTTATTTTCTATAGCCATGTTCTAATATATTTATCTGCTACATACACCACTTGAATCATTGTGATATATGATACGCTTGCGAGCATTAACTTTTTTGCCATCTGCTCTGTTCTAAATTTATATAATCGAATTGCGTGGTATAGCATCATTAAGCCTAATGCTAATACAATAATAGCTGCAATATAACTAAGTTCTAACCTGCCCGTTAATCCCAAAACAGGAATCAAGCTTACTAACAATGTCCAGATGGTATACAAAACAATCTGCAAAGCAGTAGATGAGTCCCTTTTACCTGTTGGCAACATAAAAAAGCCACCTTTCTTGTAATCATCATATAACCACCATCCCAATGCCCAAAAGTGTGGAAATTGCCAAAAAAATTGAATCATAAACAAAGTTCCCGCTTCGATACTAAAACTTCCTGTGGCAGCAACCCATCCTAACATAAATGGTATCGCACCCGGGAAAGCACCTACAAAAACCGATAAGGGAGTTTTTGTTTTAAGTGGCGTATATACACTTACATATAAGAAAATGGAAATAGCTCCAAATAATGAGGTAATAGGATTGATAATGTACAACAAAAACAAACCTAGTAAAGTTAGCAATGTGGCTACAACAAATGCTTGAGGCACACTCAACCTTCCTGAAGGTATCGGCCTATTAGAAGTTCTCTTCATCTTAGCATCTAAGTCTCTCTCAATAATTTGATTGTAGGCATTAGAGGCCCCAACCATAGCGTAGCCTCCTAAAGAGAGATAGACTATTTCTATCCACTGCAAGGATTCTACTCCAAGCAAGTAGCCTGCAATAGATGAAAAAACAACACTAATTGCTAAACGCATTTTAGTGAGTTCTTTAAAGTCAGTGATTATGGTTTTTTGAAGTGTATATGCCAAGCTAGTAGACAATGCAATTAATAATTAATTTTTGCAAAGATAACTCAAAACTTAGTTTTTGAAATGTAATAAAATATAAATATTTACTAAGTATGTTCATTCTAGTAATCAAAGTACCAATTGAACAAATCTGTTCTAAACCCAAAGTTTATCCACGTGGTAGTTCTATCGAAATGTCGTTCGTTGTTTTCAGCTATATTAAAATCTCTATGAATTACACTAACATACACTTTCAAATTGGTTGTGGGGTTAACTAAATAGCCAACTTCTAATTCACTAAAAAGTGAGTGCGCTCTATTTCCTTGACCTATGTTTATATTGTTATCTCCTACTCGATTTCTTTCGTCACCAAACAAATCTGAACCGTAAAATGGATTGCTGTCAGCATGTGGCTCGAAGCCTCTCTCACCAAAAATGAATTTAGTATGCCCATACCAACGGTCTTTCTTATAGCGAGTCAACAATATAAACTCTCTAAAATTAGCTCCCCACAAATGTGCCATTGATGGGTTGTTGTGGGTATAATGGAGACTTAGAGTGTTATGAGAATAAGTGTAAGGTCTCACCTGGTTGTATTCAAATTGCAAATACAAATCCTTTACCTTAAAAGCATCATAATACTTGAATCCTACTTGAAAACCAAACTTATTTCGCCAGCTTCTATCCATTTCGACCACATCACCTATAGCCAATTCATCAATCAATAATTGCCCATAAGTGTTGAAGTTATTGGACCACTTATACTTTGAAGTAAGACCAATCATAGATTTTCCTGCTCTTGTTCCTGTCCCATATTCTGCCATGTTGTAGAAAATGATTGGATTTACAAAATTCCAATCAAAACCTCTATTCCCATCGCTTTCAAAAATTACACTTTCAAATAAACCAAGCGTAAAGCGTTTTGTAACATTATAACTTAAATAATGGGTAGATACATATTTTGTTTCATAAGAACCTCCAGGTGTTTGGGTATTTAAATTTCGAGGGGTTGACCAAATATTAGTTAGTTTGAACTTCCAGAAAGTAGTATTCATTTTCACATAAGCCATGGGGCTTGCGTTATCACTCAATAGGACCGAACGATAGCCATCTCCTATAAAGTTGTTACCTGTTCCTAACTCCAAGTCAAGAAAATCTGTTGCTTCAAAATTTATATAGGCTTCTGCTACAGGATAATCAAAACCACTTCC
>SKIG01000006.1 GCA_007116535.1 Psychroflexus sp. | reverse complement strand
TTGGAATTAAATAATCGTAAAGCTTTCATACTGAAATGATTTTTCAGAAAAAAATTAATGTACATTTGCAGCCTTAAAATAAATTTTCACATGGATATTAGAAATATCGCCATCATTGCCCACGTTGACCACGGAAAAACTACATTGGTTGACAAAATCATGCACCATTGTCAATTATTTAGAGATAACGAAAACAAAGGTGAACTTATACTTGACAACAACGATTTAGAAAGAGAACGAGGAATTACCATCGTTTCAAAAAACGTTTCTGTTACTTATAAAGGAACAAAAATCAACATTATTGATACTCCTGGTCACGCCGATTTTGGAGGAGAGGTAGAACGTGTTTTAAACATGGCTGATGGAGTACTTCTTTTAGTAGATGCTTTTGAAGGACCAATGCCACAGACTCGTTTTGTACTTCAAAAAGCTATTGACTTAGGATTAAAACCATGTGTGGTTATCAACAAAGTAGATAAACCAAACTGTACACCTGACGAAGTACATGAGAAGGTATTCGATTTGATGTTTGAGTTAGGTGCTGAAGAATGGCAGTTGGATTTCCCATCTGTATATGGTTCTGCATTGAATAACTGGATGAGTGAAGACCCGGCAGTGAAAACTGAAAATATAGAGCCACTTTTAGACATGGTCATTGAGCATATTCCTGCTCCTAAAGTAAATGAAGGTACGCCTCAGATGCTTATTACTTCCTTAGATTTCTCTTCTTTTACAGGTAGAATTGCTATCGGAAGACTTCAACGAGGAGAGCTAAAAGCAAATATGAATATTTCTTTAGTAAAAAGAGATGGAACAATTTCTAAGTCAAGAATTAAAGAAATTCACGTATTTGAAGGATTAGGTAGAAGAAAAGTTGAAGAAGTTCAAGCAGGAGATATTTGTGCAATCACAGGTTTAGAAGGTTTTGAAATAGGAGATACTATTGCAGATTTCGAAAATCCTGAAAAATTAACTTCTATAGCGATTGATGAACCAACAATGAGTATGTTGTTTACCATCAACGATTCTCCATTTTTTGGTCAAGACGGAAAGTTTGTAACATCAAGACACGTAAAAGAGCGTTTAGAAAAGGAGATAGAGAAAAACTTAGCACTTCGTGTAGAAGAAACTGATTCAGCAGATCGTTTTATGGTTTTTGGGCGTGGGGTAATGCACCTTTCTGTACTTATTGAAACCATGCGAAGAGAAGGTTACGAACTTCAAATTGGTCAACCACAAGTAATCATCAAAGAAATTGATGGAGAAAAATGTGAGCCTATCGAGGAATTGACAATAGATTTACCTGAAGCTGTTTCAGGAAAAGCAGTAGAAATGGTTAGCCAACGTAAAGGTGAAATGCTAAGCATGGAAACGCGCGGTGAGCGAATGATTATTCAATTTATGATTCCATCTAGAGGAATTATCGGTTTACGTAATCAATTACTTACTGCAACAGCGGGTGAAGCAATTATGGCGCATCGCTTTAAAGCATTCATGCCTTTGAAAGGAGATATTCCTCAACGTCAGAATGGTTCGTTGGTTTCTATGGAAAACGGAAAAGCAATTCCTTACTCAATAGATAAACTTCAAGAGAGAGGACGTTTCTTTGTTCATCCAGGTGAAGATATCTACGAAGGACAAGTAATTGGAGAAAACTCTCGTCAAGATGATTTAGTAGTGAATATTACTAAGACAAAAAAATTATCCAACGTACGTTCTTCAGGAGCTGATGAAAAAGCAAAAATTATTCCTGCGAAGAAGTTCAGTTTAGAGGAAGCTTTGGAGTATATTCAAAAAGATGAGTACGTAGAAGTAACTCCTAATCACCTAAGAATTAGAAAGATTTATTTGAAAGAAACAGACAGAAAAAGATATAAAATTATTTAGTATCTTCTTAATATTGAATACAAAGCCACCGAAATTTCGGTGGTTTTTTTATGAAGTACAATCGTGTAATTTGCAGTATAACTGACAGATATCATTTGGATTAATAGGCTTCCTGACTAATTTTGAATAAAATTAAAAAATGAATCAACTAATTCAGAAATATAATATTCCTGGTCCACGGTATACAAGTTATCCGACAGTTCCTTTTTGGGATACCGAAAAATTTTCGACTTCTTCTTGGATAGAAACACTGCAAAAGACAGATAAGGCTCCGATTAGTTTATATATTCATTTGCCTTTTTGTGAAAGTATATGTACATTCTGTGCATGTAATAAACGAATTACTAAACAACACACTGTTGAATATCCCTACATACAAGCCGTTTTAAAAGAATGGAAAATGTATGTTGATATTTTAGGCTATTATCCTGAAATTGAAGAGATTCACCTAGGTGGAGGAACACCTACTTTTTTTTCACCTGAAAATTTAAAGATTCTAATTGAAGGGATCTTCGACTTTGCTTCAATAGCTGATACTTATGAATTTAGTTTTGAAGGTCACCCAAATAGCACAAGCAGAGAACATTTACAAGTATTAGCTTCTTTAGGGTTTACACGAGTTAGTTACGGAATTCAAGATTATAATGAATCGGTACAACAAGCTATTCATAGAATTCAGACCTTAGAAGAGGTAACTAATGCTACAAAAATGGCTAGAGAAGAAGGCTATACATCGGTAGGGCATGATATTATTTACGGGCTTCCTTTTCAAAATCTCGACCACATTGTTTATACGATTGAACAAACGATTAGGCTTCAACCAGATCGCATTGCTTTCTATTCGTATGCTCACACACCATGGATAAAAGGAAATGGTCAGCGAGGTTTTGACGAGAAAGATTTACCAACTGCAGATTTAAAAAGACGCCAATACGAAGTAGGAAAAAAACTATTGCAAGAAGCAGGATATATTGAAATAGGTATGGATCATTTTGCTTTACCAACAGATTCGCTTTGCAAGGCTATGCAAAACAACACTTTGCACCGTAACTTTATGGGTTATACCACAACGCAATCAAAAACTATGATTGGTTTAGGAGTTTCTTCCATAAGTGATTCGTGGAATGGATTTGCACAAAACGAAAAGAAATTAGAAGACTATTACAACCGAATCAGAGCGAATGAACTTCCCGTTTTTAGAGGGCATATTCATACCAAGGAAGACCTTATCGTAAGACAACATATTTTGAATTTGATGTGTCAATTATACACAACTTGGGATTTAAATGACAATCAGTTACCTGAGTTTAAAGATAGTTTAATCGATTTGTTAGAGATGGAAAGAGATAATTTAGTAAATTTATCC
>SKIG01000238.1 GCA_007116535.1 Psychroflexus sp. | reverse complement strand
TATATTGGTCGTTCTCATCTTCTGTTAATTGTTCATTGAAAGTAATCGTAGAGTTGTTTAATGATGAGTCAAAATCCGCTAACGATATCCTTTCATGAATTGATGCAAGCTCCATTTCTATTTTGAATTTTGGCATTGCGTCACCTCGCTAATCTTATTATATCACAGAGTTTAATCTTTGTCAGGTTTGGATGTTTCGTACATACATGCGGATTTAGGCCGCACAAGAATATAATAATGGGGGGAGCCAAACTACTGCTGGCTCTCATATAGTTCCTACTTATTAAAGTTTTCTGACACAAAGTCTAACATTTCTTGTAGGCTTGGTCTTGGAATCATTTCTTGCATTTCTTCTCTTAATTCTTTTCTTTTTTCTTCATCTTCTTCTGCTTGTATTTCTTCTTGTTTTGCTTCAATTTGGGGTCTAATTTCTTCTGGAACTCCGATAATTCCTTTTGGAAATTCTCCTATTTCAATGTATTCAGCAAATCCGTATCCGTCGACAATATAATTTTTTACTGACTCGAATCTTTGAATTTGTTCTGGGGTTAGTTCGACTTCCATGAAGTTGTGGATGGTGATTTCGTTAGGTCATTTGGATTCTAGTTCGGTTCACCATTCTTTTGATGGAAGTGCCCATTTCTCTACTGTTTTGTTTTGGTCGCTGTAGTTTACTTTGTAGGGGTAGAGAATGACGTTTCCGTTTGAATCAAATTGGATCATAGGGTTTCTCACCTCACTTGAATTAGATTAAACTAAATTTTTCTGATTTTGGGTATACTTAGTATAGTAAAGCTTCTGTTTTTCTGTATAGTAGTAAATCGTGAATTGCCATAAATACTCCTTTTAGAGGCTAGATAAGTTCAAAAACTAGGCGGAAACCTAGGTCGCCGTAAAAGTAGCTAGGCGTGTAGAGGGAGTAGCCCAATGAGGCCCTATCAATATTAATGCGACCACGGAGCACACGCGAGGAGGTATTCGTATCCCCTGTCTCCTGCGTCCACGTGAATCCACCAGTTCCGAAATTAACCTGTAAATCATTATTACTATAGCCCGCTCAGCTTGGTACGCCTGTTGTTTGGCTTTGACTTGCACTTGCGATGGGGAATAATAACGTATTTCATTCATTAGGATTGTTTGCACTCCAGCCTGATGTGTTTGTTGGTCAGTTGGCACCAGAGTCACCCTCGCTTCCCGAAGTAAATGAAATTGTCATAAGCGGTCCGTTTTCATAATCAGGTGTCCCAGTTCCATCTGTGTTTGCTGAAACTTGTCCTCAGCCTCGCATAAGCCTAAGTTTATAAGAATTTCCGCCAAATGTCATGGTAGCACCACTATAAAGATTACCACCATTTGCGACAAGTCTTGCTTGGATGTGATCCCATGACATACCATGTCGAATAGTGCGGCGATTGATAAATTTAATTTTGCCTCGATGAATGAATTTCAGTAAGCCATCGTCGGTGAATTGAGCTATTCCTTCTGTCATTCCGAGGTCGGACATTATTTGTGTCATTGTTCTTCCAATTTCGGCTTGTGTTGCTTGTCCGAAGAAACCAGCTTCCATATCTCCTGCGACTAATGTAGTTGGTCCAGGACCAAGATTAAAACTAGGATCAGGATCAGGGTCTTGCGGAGCTAGCAACTCTTGTATGCCCTTTAATGCGTTTGCTAGCTCTACTTCTCCCTTCATAATTTTTGTAACTTTACGAGTGCCTTTAAATATGCACATAATTACTCCTCCGGTTCTGTGATAAAGTAGATAACATTTTCTTCATATTCACTTAAGTTGTCATACTCTTGCTGCGTGCCAGACCAAAAACTTACAGTGTCGTTATTATTTTTTTCAACTATGCCTTCAACCTGTAATTTGCCTTCTCCATTTATACTTAATGTTTCGTCTAGTGTTTCTTCGTTTTCACCACGAACAACGTTACCGTGTTTATCATAGTATGTTTTAAAGAAACCAAATTCTTCTTGTGGTTCCGGATTTGGTACTGCATAGCCATCTGCAACAACATCTCTTAAATTAGAAGGTGTCCATGGTGGCGGTCCCGCTTGAGCAAAACGTATTTTTATAAAAGCAACTTCTGGTCTGCCATCAGGAATTAAATCTAGTGCTCCTTTTGAAACATTAAAAGTTTGACCTTCTCCTGCTGTGATTGGTGAATTTGGTAAAGTATTTAGTTCTGCAACAACTTCTTTCTCGTCATCAAAAAGGGTAAGTTGGGGTGAAACACTTTGAATTGTGTCAATTACAAAGGTAAGGCCAACATTTCCTGCTTCTTGAGGAATCGCTGGTCCAAAACCTTGGATTGGTATAAAGCCGCTCTCGTATTGACTTGTACCTTCATTAAACTCTAAAGCTAAGTAGCTATCACTGCTGAAGATAGTAGGCTCTTGAACCTCTTTAAAATGTTCTATGATAATTTTAGTTTCAGGCAATTCTGCAAGTTCTGCTGAAGAAATAGTACTTAAAATTGTTACTTCTTCAGGACCTGTTTCGTTTAAAAAGATTTGTTTATTTACAGCAACCCTATTGTGAATAATGCTTTGTGTCGAGGTAGTGTGACCAGCCGAAAGGCCATTTTTAATTAGATTTTGCGTTGCAAATTCTCCAAAAAACCAAATAATTTGGTCTCCAAAATAAACTACGCAATCATTTCTAAGTGTGTCTAAAGAAAAGTTTAAAACGTGCTGAGGGTCTGTGTCTGCTTGTAATTCTATTTCAACGGCTTCTTTTAAGACTTTAGATGATTTTTTAATTTCCGCTATTTGTTTTTCGTTGAATGGTGTGTCATTGATTAAATCCACTACTTTATTATCAGGTTTAACTTGTTCAAACCTAACAACTACATCGGCAGTACTCGACTCAAAAGTTTTATATTCAACGATAAACCAGGACTCATCAGTGAGTTCGAATTCTACCGAAAACGCTTGGTCTTCACCAGGGGTGCCAGAAAAATCAATATAATCTATATTTGCAGCTGCATAATTTGCCGTGACACCTTCACCATTCGAAATAATTAAGATATCATTTAAATATAGATTTACTTTACCTAAACCTATGTCTGTTGCTGTAAACGGTATGTTAGTATTTTCAAACCATTCGCCTTCGCCTTCCTCTG
Source organism: Psychroflexus sp. (assembly GCA_007116535.1). GTDB lineage: Bacteria > Bacteroidota > Bacteroidia > Flavobacteriales > Flavobacteriaceae > Psychroflexus. The sequence continues at coordinate 133 of SKIG01000238.1, read as the reverse complement.
ACGGGTTGACAACGTAATCTTGCTTATATTCAGAAACATCCTCAAAAGATATTGATTCAACATCAATAGTGTTTGCTGTAACATCAGCAATATTTATTGTTGAACCACCAGTACCAAAAATGTCGATAGTACC
>SKIG01000198.1 GCA_007116535.1 Psychroflexus sp. | reverse complement strand
TTCCGAACAGAGAAGTTAAGCTCATTAGCGCCGATGGTACTGCATCCGTGGGAGAGTAGGTCGCCGCCTTCCTTTACAAAATCCCCATACACAATCGTGTATGGGGATTTTTTTGTTTAAAGAATTCAGTTTACTTCCTTTCGTAATCACCAAGAAGTACAATTTGTTTTTACAAAATTGTGATACACAATTCGTAATATCTTAAATTAATTCGTAGCTTTAAACAAAAAATTATCCATGTATCGCTTTCTTTTTTTACTATCCATTTTATCCTTGTTTGGATGTTCAGATGCTGACAAAAATGATCAAACTATTCCAAATAAACACATTGCCTATTACCCTAAGCATCCTATTTCAATTGCCGATGAAGTTGTAGTAGATTTAAGAGAACAGGTTACTAAGCCTTCCTCAACTCAAGAGTTACCTCAAGAAGTATATACTATAAAACCATCTGTGAAAGGAAAGGTATTTATAGAGAAAGGAAAACGAATTGTATTTAGACCCAATGAAAAATTGAAACCTTCAACCAAGTACAATTTTACTATTTATCTTAATCAGTTGATGGACGACTTGCCCAAGGAAGAGGCAAAATTCAGTTTTCCTTTACAAACAAAAACACCTGAGATTTCTGTAAGTATCAAATCTTTGCAATCGTATTCAGAGGATTGGCAATATATTGTTGCTACTTTGGATGCTTCAGATGTGGTTAGTTTTGATCAAGTTCAAAAGGTGATAAAAGCGAAACAAGGAGATGAGTCCTTAAAAATTAAGTATGCTTCTTCAATAGATGCTACTTATTTTGATTTCACAATTGATAGTATTCTCAGAGAGGATAAAGATTCTGAAGTACTTATTTCATGGAACGGTAAATATATTGAATCCAAAAGTAAAGGGGAGGAAAAATTTACCATCCCCGGGAAAAGAGATTTTAGCTTGCTAGATACAAGAGTTATTCCAAGTAATCCTTCTTTTTTAATTTTAAATTTTTCTGAAGCGCTTGAAGAAAGTCAAGAATTTTTGGGTTTAATACAAATTGGCGACAAAACCGATTTTAAATTTGAGGTAGATGGAAACCTACTTAAAGTTTTTCCAAAAACGGCGTTTCCTAAAGAAACTAAACTCAAGGTTTTTGAAGGGATTACCGCATCAAATGGTCAAGTGTTTAAAAACAATTACGAAGAGACCGTTCAATTTAAGGCACTTGAACCTAATCTAAGGTTGATTTCTAATGGTGTGATTCTTCCGCGCTCAAATACTAATCCGTTTTATTTTGAAACAGTCAACCTTGCAGCTGTCGATGTTCGTGTAATTAAGATTTATGAAGATAATATGCTTCAATTTCTTCAATCACAAGAGTTAGATAACACAGATTCTTATAATCTCCGAAATGTTGGTAGATTAGTTGCGAAGAAAACTATTTCTTTAGATTTGGATAAGAAAAATGCTGGTAAATGGCAAGCACACGAATTAGATATGAGTAGCTTATTTCAAGCTTCCGAGGGAGCTTTATATCAATTGGAATTCAGTTTCAGAAAGGAATATAGTTTATATCAATGTGGTAAATCTGAGCTTTTAACTGAAGTTGAAATTCAAGCAATAGCTGAAGCGTTTGAAAAAGACCAAGAAACAGATTATTGGAACAACGATTCTTGGAGTTACCGAAACACCTACTACAATTGGCGAGAAAGAGACAATCCGTGCGATGCTTCTTATTTTAATCATAGAAGATTTTCTTTCTCTAATTTGCTTTCTTCTAACCTTGGGGTTTTGGTTAAAACCACTGAAACAAATGATTATTTTATTGCAACTACCAATTTAGTCTCTGGAGAACCCGAAGCAAATGTTACGGTCAATTTATATGATTTTCAACAACAACTTATTAGCGAAGTAAAAACAGGCGCTTCAGGTTTTTTAAGTTTACCGATAGACCAAAAGGTGGCTTTTGTGGTGGCTCAAAAAGGAAATGATTTTGCTTACCTAAAACTCAATAATTCAAATGCATTGAGCTTGAGTGATTTTCAGGTGGAGGGACAAAAATTACAAAAGGGAATCAATGGATTTGCATATACAGATAGAGGGGTTTACCGACCTGGAGAAACTATTCATTTCAACTTTGTTTTGAACGATAAAGCTAATCCTTTACCTCAAAACCATCCAATTCAGATCGCTTTTTATACTCCTGAAGGGAATTTGCATTACCAAGAAACTGTTCAAAAAGCCAATCATGGGTTTCATCATTTCTCGTTATCAACAGACAATGAAGACCCAACAGGAAATTGGCGTGCCGAAGTAAAAGTAGGTTCCTTGCAATTTACTAAATATGTTCCTGTAGCTACAGTGAAACCTAATCGCTTGCGCATTTCTTTGTCAACTTCAGATACACCTCAGTTACTCAAACAAAACATTCAATTTGATTTGAATACCGAATGGTTGACAGGTGCAAAAGCAAGAAATTTAAAAGCTGAAGTCAATGCTAATTTTAGTTCCTTACGCCATAGTTTCAAAGGTTTTGAAAAATATGTCTTTTATGACCCATCAAGAAATTTTTATCCTTTTGAAAAGCAATTGTTTGAAGGAAACGTAAATGAATCAGGATATGCTAAGGTTCAGGAAAAGTTAAGTTTTTCAAGAAAACCTCCAGGGATGATAAAAGCTGATTTCTTATCCAAAGTCTTTGAAGGAGGAGGCGATTTTTCTATAAATGTAGATCAACAGTTGTTGAGTCCGTTTTCTCATCTTGTTGGATTAAAAGCTAAAAAAACTTCCTCGTACAATCAATATCCTACTGATGAAAAAACAGAATTTGAAGTAATCAGTTTAACCCATGAGGGAAAGCTTGCCTCGCAACGAAAACTAAAAGTTTATATTCATCAAGTTTCTTGGCGTTGGTGGTGGAATAGAGGAAACGATGGACTTTCTCAATACGAAGATGCCACTGTCCATCGTCCTTATAAAACTATTGATATAACTACCGATAACCAAGGAAAAGCAAACTTTTCACTTTCTGTTCCTGATGAAGACAGAGGAAGGTTTCTAATCCGTGTAGAAGATATTGAAAGCTGTCATGCAACGGGAGAAACGTTTTATTTTTTCAAGAATTGGTGGAGTATGCAAGGAGTTTCTAAAGAACAACAATTGGTTTTTACTTCAGATAAAGATACGTACCAAGTTGGAGAAAAGGCAGTTATTAACTTTCCTTCTATTCATCAAGCTAAAGCTTTAATTACTATTGAAAATGGAAGTGAAATCATTCAGCAAGAATGGGT
>SKIG01000245.1 GCA_007116535.1 Psychroflexus sp. | reverse complement strand
GGAGTTATCAAAAATTACACTAAAATGAAGAAATTAAAAAAACTTATTTATTTTGTTTTAGAAACTTGAGTGGAGGGATTAACATACCAAAACATTCTCCTTTGTCTTTGCCAATATGTTTGTGATGAATTTTATGTGCTCTGCGTATTCCCTTCGCATACCAATGATTTGCATTGCGAAATAGTTTAAATCTCTGGTGAATAAAAATATCATGCACAAAAAAATAAGTAGCTCCATATAAGGCAATACCACCACCAATAGCACTACCGTAAGGAACAATTCCACTCATAAAAAAGAACATACTTACTGCTGCGTAAAAAACAAAAAATAAATCATTTCTTTCCCACCAAGAACTATGGTCTTTTTTGTGATGATCTTTATGAAGAACCCATAAAAAGCCATGCATTACATATTTGTGAGTGAACCATGCCATGAATTCCATTAAAAAGAAAGTCAATATAAATATGATTATCCAAAGAATTATATTCATAATTTAGTATACTATAATAAGTTTAATCTACACGAAATAAAAGACTTAGCAAGTAAACCTGCCTTTTCATAATTAGGGACACTTATACGCGTATTCTTTATTTCCAAAGATGGAGTTTCTTTTAGTTTTTTAAGCAATCTAAGGTAATAAATATATGCTGTATAGACACCTAATTTAGCTTCTACAGGTAATTGAACTATACCTCGGTATCCTGCGGCAAAATCAGCTTCTATTTCTTGAATAATTTCTTGTTTAGATTCCTCATCTAATTGCTCTAAATTAGCATTAGGGAAGTAGGAGCGGCTTAGAGTTTCGTAATCAGCTTTTAGGTCGCGTAAAAAATTTACTTTTTGAAAAGCTGATCCTAATTTCATTGCATCGTCTTTTAAAGCTTCGTATTTGGTTTCATCTCCGTTTACAAATACCATCAAACACATCAATCCAACTACGTCTGCACTTCCGTATATGTAGTTTTGGTATTCTTCAATTGTCAAGTATTCAGATTTGTGTAAATCTTTTCTCATACTCGACATAAAAGCATCATACAAATGTTGCGGAATTTGATATCTATGCACTGTTTCCTGAAAGGTATTCAATATAGGGTTAAGACTGATTTTTTGCTCAATTGCTCGATACAAATCAGCTTCAAAGTCATTGAATAATCTTTCTTTATCGTAGTCATGAAAAGTGTCTACAATTTCATCAGCGAAACGAACAAAACCATAGATATTGTAGATATCCTGACGAATAGTTGGGGCTAAAAGTTTGGTTGCAATGGAAAAAGACGTGCTATAAGAATTAGTTACTTTCTTACTACATTCTCTAGCAACTTGATCGAAAATTGACTTCATAGCATTAGTTTTTAATCTCCTTTTTATTTAGTTTTTTAAATCTTTTTCAATTAACTCAGCTACAAGCTTCCCTGATATTAAAGACGGTGGTACGCCGGGACCAGGAACTGTCAGCTGACCTGTGAAGTACATTCCCTTTACTTTTTTACTTCTTAGTTTAGGTCGTAAAAAAGCTGTTTGTAAAAGGGTATTTGCCATACCATATGCATTTCCTTTATATGAATTATAATCATCAATAAAGTCATTAACACAAAAACTCCGTTTAAAAATAACATTTTCCTTGATACTAATTCCAGTTATTTGTTTAAATCTTAACATTATTGTATCAAAGTATTTTTCTCTCAACTCTTCAGTATCTTCTAAGTCAGGTGCAATAGGAAATAAGAAAAAAGCGTTTTCACAACCTTCGGGAGCTGTATTTTTGTCTGTAATGGATGTGAAATTCGCATAAAACAACGGTTCTTTTGGCCAAGCAGGTTCAGTGTATATTTCTTTCGCGTGTTGGTCAAAATCAACATCGAAGAATAAATTGTGATGTGCAATGCCGTCTAATTTTTTGTCCAAGCCTAAATAAAAGAGTAGGGAAGAAGGAGCAAAAACTTTTTTGTCCCAATAAGCTTCAGAATACTGACGGTGCTTTTCAGGCAGTAAAGTTTCGCTGTGATGGTAGTCTGCACCTGAAACAATCATGTCAGCTGCAATTGTTTCACCATTCACTTTTATTCCAACTGCTTTTTTTTGTTCGTTGACAAGAATTTCGTCTACATTAGCACTTGTATGAATTTTCACCCCTAAAGATTCAGCTAAGGACGCCATACCAACAACAACCTCATGCATACCTCCTCTTGGATGCCACGTACCAAGACCAAAGTCTGCGTAATTCATAAAATTGTAAAACGAAGGCGTGTCACTTGGCTTGGCTCCTAAGAAAAGAACAGGGAACTTTAATATTTGACGCAACTTCTCGCTTTGGAAATCTTTATCAATATCTTTTGCAATGTTACCAACGAATTGTCCTAATTTTTGAACAGTTTTAGTAGTCACTAGCTCTAAAGGAGATTCGCCGGGTCTATATACCAAATCCTTAATGGCGATGTCGTAATTGTCTTTTGCTTCATCGATAAACTTTTTAAGCTTGGTTGCTCCATTTTTCTCCTCTTTATCAAAAACTTTATAAATTTTATCCAAGGAATCTTCAATTTGAATAGCTTCATCTTTTCCGAAATACACAGTATAGGCAGGGTCAAGCTTATCTAAGGTATAATAGTCTTCAACTTTTTTTCCGAAATCCCCAAAAAAACGTTCAAAAACATCGGGCATCCAATACCAGGATGGTCCCATGTCAAAAGTAAAGCCATCGGCTTCGAATCTTCTAGCTCGTCCGCCAATGCTATCATTTTTTTCATAAACTTCAACATTGTGGCCTGCTTTAGCAAGATAACATGCCGCCGCTAATGAAGAAAATCCTGATCCTATTACTATAATTTTTCTGGTCATTTAGAAAGTGTTGTAAAATGGTTGGTGTAAATGGTAGTTGTTATTCAAATTATAATTTTAAAGTAAGTTCTTCTAAATTCTTGAATGCATAAATATGTTTCGGCAACTCAATTTTTTGCTCTTCAATCTGCCTTGCTTTACCACCCAAAATCCAATACTCACAATTATTACTCAAGTTAATTTTTTCTTGTATTTTATCGGTATAATCTAGAATATTATCAGGCTTGATTGTTATGTAGCTAACAAATACAGTCCTTTCATATAATTCTGAAAGGTACAATAAATCTTCAATCGGAGTACTCTGACCTAGAAGTATTACCTTATACCCATAAGACAATATTTCATAATTAGTATAAATCAAGCCTATGTCGTGAATTTCTTCTTCAGGTAAGAATAAAATGAATACCCTGTCATTTTTAGCAGGTACTTCT
>SKIG01000125.1 GCA_007116535.1 Psychroflexus sp. | reverse complement strand
TAAGTGAATTTGAAGCTTGTGGATTTACAGCTGATTTTCAAGAAGGAATAATCGCTCCATTTGTAAAAGAGTCGAAAATTCAGATGGCTTGCGAGTATGTAAACGAGTACCATATCAAAGAACACGACTGCCATTTGATTGTTGGTGAAATTCAATTGATTCGTTTTGAAAAAGGCATTCAGCATGAAGATGGATGGCTTGACGCTGCTAAAGCAAATTCAGCGGGATGTATAGGCTTAGATGGATATGTGTCCCTTAATTTGGAAGATAGATACGCCTACGCAAGACCTGAAAATGAAATCAAAAGTCTATTAAAGTAAGATGGCGCATAAAAAAGTAAATCTCCCCACCAAAATTTGCATCACCTGCGGATTAAGCTTTACATGGCGAAAAAAATGGGAGAAAAATTGGGATGATGTAAAATATTGCAGCGAAAAGTGCAGGAGGAATAAGGCCCCCTAACCCCCAAAGGGGGAAACCTATGCTAACTTGAGAAGTGAGATGAAAAAAGAATTTTGAAATGAAAACTTTGTGTTCTTTGTGTCCCTGCCTGAATGCTCGGCAGGCAGGTTTGCGGTTAACCAAGATAATGGAGAAAATATTGAACCTGCATGCATGCGCAGTTAGGCAGTCAGTGAAGAGTGAAGAGTAAAATTTTTAAGAAGAATTGGATGCTGAACTAAATTAAGCATGATAATTAATAAAAACAGATGAAACAAAAAATAAATATCGTTTGGTTTAGGAATGATTTGCGTGTTCGCAATAATGAAGCGCTGTACAAGGCTTGCCAAGACAAGCTTCCTGTTGTTGGAGTTTACTTTTTTGATCCTGCACATTATGCTACTACTAACTACGGATTCAAAAAAACAGAAAAATTTAGAGCCCGCTTCATCCTTGAAAGTATTCAGGAATTAAAAGAGAATTTGGCTGCAATCAATATTCCTTTGCATGTAAAGTTAGTTTCACCCGACCAAGGTTTTCTCGAGATAAGTAAAAACTTTGATATACGTGGAATATTCCTTCAAAAGGAATGGACTTCCGAGGAAGTGGCTACCGAACAAGAAATTCAAAAAACTATTCCGCCAACAGGATGGCATCGATTTTATCAACAATTTTTGTTTCATCCTGACGATTTCCCCTATCCTGATGTTCAATTTTTGCCTGAGGTATTTACTGAATTTCGAAAGAAATGTGAAAAATTCTCTAGGGTTAGAACCAGTATTCCAATTCCGACGAAAAGACCTGATGAGAATCTTAGTCATATTCAATATAACTTACCAAGTTTATCCGATTTAGGGCTTGAAGAATTTGATAAAGACCCTCGTTCTGCATTTCCTTTTAAGGGAGGAGAAAACCAAGCTTGGAAAAGAATTGAAGACTATTTTTGGGAAACAAAAAAACTTCAATATTACAAGAAAACGAGAAATGGACTTGTAGGAACTGACTACAGCTCCAAACTTTCACCTTGGTTGGCCAATGGATGTATTTCGACAGTTGATATTTATTGGGAAGTAAAACGCTTCGAGAAAGAAATCAAAAAAAATCAAGATACTTATTGGCTAATTTTTGAGTTGATTTGGCGTGACTATTTCAAATATGTATCGCAGAAGCATGGCAACAAAATCTTTTTTCAAGGAGGCATCCTTAACAAAGATTACGAATGGAAAAATAACGAGAAAGCCTTTCAACAATGGATCAACGGTAATACCAACGAAGATTTTGTAAATGCAAACATGATCGAGTTGAAAGAAACAGGTTTCATGAGCAACCGTGGTCGACAAAACGTCAATAGTTTTTGGGCAAAAGAATGGCACCAAGATTGGCGAAAAGGTGCAGCTTACTTCGAGTCTATGCTAATCGACTACGATGTACACAGCAATTGGGGAAATTGGATGTACAATAGCGGCGTTGGTAACGATCCACGCGATAGAAAATTCAACATCAAAGGACAAGCAGAGCGATACGACGCAAACGGGAAATATCAACGTTTATGGTTACAAGAAAGCTTGTTTTAAGATAATAAACAAAACATAGATGAAAAAAACACTACGCTTAGTACTTGGAGATCAGCTGAATCAGCAACATTCTTGGTTTGATGAAAAATCGGACGATGTTATTTACTTCATGGCTGAAATGAAACAAGAAACCAACTATGTGAAGCATCACATTCAAAAAGTAGTAGCCTTCTTTTTAGCCATGCGTCATTTTGCAGAAGACATACAGCAAAAGGGACATAGTTTTGTTTATTATGAATTAAATAACCCAAATAACACACAAGATTTAGCTAAAAACATTGAACAATTAGTCAATGAACATGAGATAGAAATTTTTGAATATCAACTTCCAGACGAATATCGACTAGACCAACAATTGCAAGAAATCACCAAAAATCTAAACATTGAAACCAAAGCTGTCGATACAGAACATTTTTATACAAGCAGAACAGATGTAGCTGATTTCTTTAAGGGGAAAAAAGAAATGACCATGGAATATTTCTACCGAGATATGCGAAAAAAACATGGTTTGCTAATGATTAATGAAAAAGACCCAGAAGGAGGCAAATGGAATTTCGATAAAAGTAATCGAAAGAAATGGACAGGAAAACCTGCAATTCCACCACATATAAGCTTCAACAGAGAAGTAAAAGAGCTAATCTATTTGCTTGAAAGTAAAGGAATTGAAACCTTTGGAAATATAGATGAGAATCAATTTGTATGGCCTGTAAGTAGAAAGGAATGCTTAGAAAGTTTAGACTTTTTCTGCAAGAAACTGTTGATTCATTTTGGCGATTACGAAGATGCAATGCACACCGATGAAAAGTTTCTGTTTCATTCACGCTTATCCTTCGCGATGAATGCAAAAATTCTTTCCCCAAAAGAAGTAGTAGAAAAAAGTATCGATTATTACTACGAGCATAAAGACGAAATAGACATCTCGCAAATTGAAGGATTCGTTAGGCAAATTCTAGGGTGGAGAGAGTTTATGAGAGGAATTTATTGGAAAGAAATGCCTTCATTCGGAGACAAAAACTTCTTCGAACACACCAATCCCCTACCCGATTTTTATTGGACAGGCAAAACCAAAATGAATTGCTTGAAGCACGCCGTTAACCAATCATTAGATGAAGCACACGCACATCACATTCAACGTTTAATGGTACTTGGAAATTTTGCCTTGTTAACTATGGTCGACCCTGATGAAGTTGACAAATGGTACTTAGGAGTATACATAGACGCCATCGAATGGGCAGAAATAACCAACACCCGAGGAATGAG
>SKIG01000108.1 GCA_007116535.1 Psychroflexus sp. | reverse complement strand
ATCTATCTAAATGTCTTTCTTTACTATACATACTACATTAATTTATGATTTAGTTAGTTTCAGAAATACAAGTATCCACCTAAACCGAAAGTTTAACATTAGTCTTAAAAAATCTACTTTTACAATCATAGACTATATATTTTCCAAATTGCCGCTAAGTGTTTGGGAATATCTCGTATTTTTGCAGCTTCAAAATAAATAGCATGTACAGAAGTCATACCAACGGCGAATTACGCATAGACCATCTTAACCAAGAAGTTACCTTGGCAGGGTGGGTTCAAAAATCAAGAGACAAAGGATTCATAATTTGGGTCGATTTACGTGACCGTTATGGCATTACTCAGTTGGTTTTTGATGCGGAAAGAACTCCTCAAGAAGTCATGGAAAAAGCACGCAAGCTTAACCGTGAATTCGTGATTCAAATCAAAGGGAAAGTCATTGAACGCGAGTCTAAAAACAAGGCAATTCCTACTGGAGAAATTGAAGTTTTGGTGACAGATTTCTATATTTTGAATGAAGCCAAAACACCGCCTTTTACCATTGAAAATGAAACGGATGGTGGTGAAGACTTACGAATGAAGTACCGCTATTTAGATATTCGAAGAAACCCGGTAAAAGACAAACTTATATTCCGTAGCAAAGTTGCAATGGAAGTGCGCAATTACCTTTCGAAGGAAGGTTTTATTGAAGTTGAAACGCCCTATCTAATTAAATCTACCCCAGAAGGTGCAAGAGATTTTGTCGTACCAAGTAGAATGAACGGAGGTCAGTTTTACGCTCTTCCTCAATCGCCACAAACATTCAAGCAATTGTTGATGGTGGGAGGTTTAGACAAATACTTTCAGATTGTCAAATGCTTTAGAGACGAAGATTTACGTGCCGATAGACAACCTGAATTTACGCAAATCGACTGCGAAATGGCTTTCGTAGAGCAAGAAGACATATTGAATACTTTTGAAGGTTTGACAAAATACCTCATCAAAAACATCAACGGTGTTGAGGTGGAAAACTTCCCTCGTATGACCTACGATGAAGCCATGAAAACCTACGGAAACGATAAGCCCGACATTCGTTTTGGAATGAAGTTTGCCGAGCTTAATGAAGTGACTCAACACAAAGATTTTAAAGTCTTCAATGAAGCTGAATTAGTGGTTGGTATTGCCGTGCCAAGTGCTGGAAGCTATTCGCGAAAAGAGATTGATGAACTTATTAAATGGGTACAACGCCCACAAGTAGGCGCTAAAGGAATGGTGTATGTCAAATGCAATGAAGACGGAACATTTAAATCCTCTGTAGATAAGTTTTATGACCAAGATGACTTGGCGACTTGGGCAAAATTGACAGGAGCAAAAGCAGGAGATTTGATCTGTGTGTTGTCAGGGGAAACCAACGCCACTAGAGCGCAATTAAGTGCCTTACGAATGGAGCTTGGTAATCGCTTAGGCTTGCGTAAAGCTGACGAATTTGCACCTCTTTGGGTAGTAGATTTTCCCTTACTAGAATGGGATGAAGAAACAAAACGCTACCACGCCATGCATCACCCATTTACTTCACCAAAAGCAGAGCAACTACCACTCCTAGCAACCGATCCAGGAGCTGTAAAGGCAAATGCGTATGATTTGGTATTGAATGGCAACGAAATTGGAGGAGGATCGATTCGTATTCACGATAAAGCAACCCAAGCAATGATGTTCGACTACCTTGGGTTTACTCCAGAAGAAGCTAAAGCACAATTTGGCTTTTTGATGGATGCATTTCAATACGGCGCTCCGCCTCACGGTGGAATTGCTTTTGGATTGGATAGATTGGTGGCTATTTTAGGTGGTCAGGAAAGTATCCGCGATTTTATTGCATTTCCTAAGAACAACTCTGGAAGAGATGTAATGATTGACGCTCCTGCAAGGATAGACGAAGCTCAACTTAAGGAACTTCACTTGGCGACTACATTTACCGCTAAAGAAAGTTAATACAATTTTTTGTCAACATGGCGTATATACTTTGTTTAGAAACAGCTACTACAAATTGTTCAGTTGCCTTAGCAAAAGACAAGGAATGTGTTGCCTTACGTGAATTCGATTCGCCTAAATACAGCCATGCGGAGCAATTGCATGCTTTCATCAAAGAAGTTTTGGAGGAAGCTAAAATAACATTCAAGGAGTTGGAAGCCGTTGCAATTAGCAAAGGCCCGGGCTCATACACAGGTCTTCGTATTGGCGTATCTGCTGCTAAAGGAATTTGCTTTGCAATGGACATCCCACTAATAAGCATCCCGACACTTTATAGTTTAGCCAAGCAAGTAACTGTCGCGCCAAACGACTTGATTATCTCTATGTTGGATGCAAGAAGAATGGAGGTCTATACGCAGACTTTCGACGCAACGCATCAAGCTGTTTCAGAAACAGAAGCATTAGTTTTAGACGAAACTTCATTTAAAAACCTTACCAAAGAAAACCAAGTTCATTTGATAGGAAATGGGGTAGCCAAATTTCAAGAAATTGCTGTAAATGAAAATTTTCATTTCTATCCTGATGCAGTTGTTTCCGCTAAAGAAATGATTGAATTATCCTATAATAAATTTCAACAAAAAAACTTTGAAGACGTTGCTTACTTTGAGCCTTTTTACCTGAAGGATTTTGTTGCAGGCAAGCCGAAACCGAGGGGGTGGTAACGTCAAATAGGGTATTACTAAAGCCTATGTCCTCCCAAAATCCTTGCGTTTTTCGTGTCTTCTTTGCGTGTTTTGTGCAATAGCTATTGCACAAATTCTCATAAAGTAATCCACAAAACGCCACAAAGCTCAAGAGTAAAAACTTCACAAAATCCCCATCGCATGATTTTTTTCCTAAAGAGATGACATAATTAGAAAAACTAGTGTATACATTGGAACCCTATAAAAAATTAGGCGACTATAGATCCATAACAATAAAAAAAACCAAGAAAAAAAAAGATTTCAATAGAAACGGGATTTATCCCTGTTATTAATATGAAATAAACAAACGGCTTTAGCCAAAAATAACTACTAGCAATTTTTCAATAAAAATCAGTTATACCATTGCATGATTAGGAAATTGATTTTATAAAAATGCTTATTTGCTTCGTAAGAATTTTTACTTAATTTATTACCCTAATACCATATCGGTATAACTCAAAATAGTCGTATACCCTTTATCTCTAAAATAAGCTTTTTCATTTTCACCTCCTGTGGCTAAAATAAAGTCTCCTCCCCATCCACCAAGACTTTTGATTTGACGAGGGTAATCCGCAAATAATTCTTGT
>SKIG01000053.1 GCA_007116535.1 Psychroflexus sp. | reverse complement strand
TACTTTAAACTAATTAAATTGTTAACTAGCTAGCCTAATTATCGCTTAGAATCACTTTGAATTTTCTATTTTTGAAGCAAATTATATAAACAAATGCGCAAGCTAAAAAACGAAGAGTTAGAACGAAAAAGTATTGAAGAGTTTAGAGCTTCTGAAAAAACTCCACTTATTCTTATACTAGATGATATTCGAAGTTTAAATAATATAGGTTCTGTATTTCGTACTGCTGATGCTTTTTTAGTCAAAAAAATATATCTGTGTGGTATTACCGCTACTCCTCCACACAAAGACATTCACAAAACTGCTTTAGGAGCTACAGAAAGTGTTGATTGGGAATACAAAAAAGATGTCCTTAGTCTTGTTGAAGAATTACAACAAAATAAGGTAGAAGTTGTTGCTATAGAGCAAGCAGAAAACTCCATAAAATTAAATGAGTTTAATCCTGAAAAAAATAAAACTTATGCTTTTGTATTAGGTAATGAAGTAAAAGGAGTGCAACAATCGGTTGTTTCAAAAGCTAATAAAGTATTAGAAATACCACAACTAGGCACGAAGCATTCAATCAATATTTCTGTATGTGCGGGAATTTGTGTTTGGGATTTTTTTTCAAAGGTAAAAGGGTAATTTAACTAACTTACTTGTCTGCGATAACCCTATAAGCATTTTGATGATTAGGTTTATAAATGTATCTTTTAGACTTTATAAACTTAACTTTTTTGGCTTGGTTGTCGGCATCGTTACAGCTAAACACTAAAAGTAGAACATTGACTCCTACAAGAATTAGTAAAATTGTTAAAATCCAAATCATTGTTAGTTATTTATTATTAGATGAAAAGCTTTAAAATAGGTTGCGTAATTTTTTTTATTTTTTTAAAATCCCTACTTGTGCTAGTTTATTTTCGACAGTTTCAAATTCATTGGTGGTAAATTTTGCTTGAGACCACTCAGTAATTTCCAGCCATTTTTTTACTTCATTTACATCTAACGAAAACTCTTTAGCAATATTTCCTGCTGTATCATTTTTAGCTTTCAAGGTCTCTGAAAAAGTATTTACATGGTTAAGAATTGTTGAAAGGATTTCACTCATTTCACTATCTCGATCGCTTCTTGAAACAACCACAAAGCAAGGCCATGGAGTTGGACAGGTACCTATTTGCTTGAAATTACCATTCACAACATGTGGTTGTGTAGTAAATTGCTCCCACAAAAAATAAGTGGCTTTCTGGTTCTTTAGCGCCTTAACTCCTCCATCTAGGTCGTCTACTTCTAAAAAAGAAAGCTGATCTGTGTTCCAGCCTTGTCTTTCTGCTAAAATATAAGTCATCAAATGAGAGCCTGATCCAAACCGACTAATAGCTGCAGTTGAAGCTTCTATTTCTTCAAGTGAACAAGCTTGGTGATTTGCTTCTACAAAGACTCCCCAAATCAAAGGTGTAGAAATGTATTTTTGCAAAATCTGAAATGGTTTCCCGTCTTTAATTTGTTTTACACTCCCTTCTGTTAGCATTACTGCTAAATCTATTTCATTAGCATCAAGTGCTTCACTCATTGCGCCTGTTCCTCCCGGAAACGCTTGCCACTCTATTTCGTAGCCTAGCTTAGTAAAATAACCTGATTGTATTAAATGTATCCATGGATAATTAAAATGCTCAGGAACTCCACCAACTCTAATTTTTTTATGAATGCTTTCTGTTATCAAATTACAAAGCTTGGTTAGATTAATTCAACCACTTGATCTAATGAAAACTGAATCAAATCTTCAATGGCTTGTTTAGGATTTTCACTAAAAGTACCCTGTGCTCTGTTAGCAATAATAGCATTAATAGACATTGCTCGATGTCCAAGCATTTTTGCCAAAGCATAAATTGCACTTGTTTCCATTTCTAGGTTAGTCACTCTGTTTCCTTCAAATGAAAAATCAACTAACTTATCCATCATTTGCTTTTCGGCAAGTGGTAACCTCAGCACCCTTCCTTGTGGGCCATAAAATCCAATATTTGTTCCTGTATAACCAAAGTGAACTCGCTGATCATTCAATGACTTGAAATGATTGACAAGTTTTTCATCTGCATCAACGATATAAGGTTCTGCTATTTTTTTGGATATTTGAAGGTGGTTTATTATAGCATTTGTTGCTTCATCATTAAGCATATTTTTGTGTTCATAAAAATGAACCAAACCATCGAAACCTAATCCGGCAGAAGAAACAACAAAACTATCAACAGGAATGTCTGCCTGAACACTTCCTGATGTTCCCATACGAACAAAAGTCAACTGTCGGTGACTTTCTTTTGGTTTTCTTGTAGACAAATCTATATTTGCGATTGCATCTAGTTCGTTTATTACAATGTCAATATTATCAATGCCAATACCAGTTGATATAACGCTAACTTTTTTTCCTTTATAAATTCCCGTTTGGGTTTTGAATTCTCTTTTTTGAGTTTCAAAAACTATTTCGTCAAAATACTTACTTACTTTTTCTACTCTATCTTGGTCACCCACAGTTATAATCAAATCACCAATATCTTCAGGTTGAAGATTTAGGTGATAGATGCTACCATCGGGATTTAATATTAATTCTGAATTCTTTATGCTCAAAATAGTATGTTTTTATGAAAATCAACCTCCTACTCTCTTAGTTTTGAAACCTATTTCTTGAAGGAGCTCGATTATTTTATCTCGGTAATCACCTTGGATTATTATTTCTTCATTTTTGTAACTTCCACCAACGCCAAGAAAAGTTTTTATTTCTTTAGTGAGCAACTTAAAATCTTTATCGGCTCCATTATATTTTTTTACAATGGTTGTCGGCTTTCCTTTTCGCTTTACAAAATGACACTCCAAGGCTTCATCTTGCATCCAAATACTTAAGTTTTCGGTTTTTTCTACTTTAACCTCTTCTTCTTTATGCTCATGAAACAAAGCTTTTAATTGGTCTTTTAAATCCATTTTACTCGATTGAATATAGCCTATTTTTTTATCAAACCAATTTCCTCGAGACGTTGACTTAAAAACTCTCCTGCTGTAATGTCATCGTGTTGTTTTGGATTTTCTTCAGAAATACACTCAGGCAAGCAGTCAAGCTTCATTTCGCTTCTTGGATGCATGAAGAACGGGATTGAGTAACGTGGTTTGTCCCACTCCTCTTTTGGCGGATTGACCACTTGATGAATTGTGGAGCGCAACTTATTGTTGGTATGTCTTTCCAACATATCTCCAACGTTAATTACTAGTTCGTCTTCGCCCGGCTTGGCATCAATCCATAGACCTTCTTTATTCTTGACTTGTAAACCACCTG
>SKIG01000146.1 GCA_007116535.1 Psychroflexus sp. | reverse complement strand
CGCTTTAATCCAAGCTAATTTTTGCATTTTTGTAAAAAATATAGTTATATGCCACAAATATCTCAAAAAGGCTTAGCGATGCCTGAGTCTCCAATAAGAAAACTAACCCCATTTGCTGACGAAGCTGTAAAAGCAGGAAAAAAAATTTACTACCTTAACATTGGTCAACCCGATATCAAGACTCCAAAAATAGCTTTAGACGCTGTAAAAAATGCAGATTTAGATATTTTATCTTATAGCCCATCACAAGGTTTTGAGACCTATAGAAATAAATTAGCAGCTTATTATAGAAAAAAAGGTGTTGCTATAGAGCCCAATGAACTTATTGTAACCACAGGCGGTTCAGAAGCGCTTTTATTTGCAATGGGTGTGATAACCGATCCTGGAGATGAGGTTATTATTCCTGAGCCATTTTACGCCAACTACAATGGTTTTGCCACTGCTTCAGGAGTTACAGTAAAACCAATTTTCTCTCGATTAGAGGATAATTTTGCTCTTCCTCCAGTTAGTGAGTTTGAAAAGCTAATCACTCCCAAGACAAAAGCAATTTTAATTTGTAATCCAGGTAATCCAACAGGCTATCTATATACGGAAGAGGAAATCAACCAACTAGCCGATTTAGCGATAAAACATGACTTATTTATTGTAGCAGACGAGGTGTATCGTGAATTCGCTTATGATGGAGCAAAACATCATTCAGTTATGAATGTAGAAAAGCTAAGTCAACATGCGATTATGATTGATTCAGTTTCCAAAAGATATAGTATGTGTGGTGCTCGAATCGGTTGTATTGCTTCAAAAAATAAAGAAGTCATGGCCAATGCTATGAAGTTTGCTCAAGCTAGATTAAGTCCCCCAACTTTTGCACAAATTGCTTCGGAAGCTGCTTTAGATACTGATGATAGTTACTTTGATGAAGTAATAAGCGAATATGTAGCTAGAAGAAATACACTTGTAGAAGGCTTGCAAAAAATTGAAGGGGTTAAAGTAGCTATTCCTAAAGGTGCTTTTTATTGTACAGTGGAATTACCAATTCGAGATAGTGAAGACTTTGCAAAATGGTTGCTTTCAGATTTTGATGTAGATGGAGAAACGATTATGGTAGCACCAGCTTCAGGTTTTTACTCGACACCAAATATGGGGCTCAATCAAATTAGGATTGCTTATGTATTAGAACAAAAGTCCTTAAAAAAAGCAATAGAAATCTTAACTTTGGCACTTCAAGCTTACAAGAAATAGTTAATGCAGATCCAAAAAAATGCCTCCTTAAAAGAGCTAAATACCTTTGGAATTGATGTAAAAGCAAAACAATATATTGCCGTCAATTCATCAGATGAACTAGTACATATTCTAAAGCGCTTTTATGCGTCAGAATTATTCGTGCTAAGTGGCGGCAGTAATATTTTGCTTACCAAAGATATAGAAGCTACGGTGCTTCACATACAGACCAAAGGCATTAAAGTAGTAGATGAGACTGAAAATAGTGTTTTAGTTGAATCTCAAGCAGGAGAAAATTGGCATCAGTTTGTACTTTGGTGTATAGAAAACAATTACGGTGGTGTCGAAAACTTATCGCTCATCCCCGGTTGTGTAGGGACATCACCCATCCAAAATATTGGTGCTTACGGTGTAGAACTCAAGGACGTGTTTTATTCCTGTGAAGCTGTTCATATTCAAACCCTTGAAAAGCGAATTTTCACCAACGCCGATTGTAAATTCGGTTATAGAGATTCTGTCTTCAAAAATGAATTGAAAGGTCAGTACATTATTACCAATGTAGTTTTTCAATTAACTAAGAAAAATCATCAGCTGAAGACGACTTATGGGGCAATTCAGCAGAAATTAGATGAAAACCCGCACCAAACCGCTGACATAAAAGCAGTATCTGATGCAGTGATTTCAATTCGTTCAAGCAAACTCCCTGATCCACGTGTTTTGGGAAATTCAGGTAGTTTTTTTAAAAATCCTGTAGTTGAGAAATCTTTCTTCGATTTGTTGCAAGAAAAACATCCCGAAGTTCCATCTTACAAAGTTAGTGAAAGTCAGGTAAAAGTTCCTGCGGGTTGGTTAATTGAACAATGTGGTTTTAAAGGCTACAGAAAAGGCGACGCAGGAGTGCATAAAAATCAGGCTTTAGTATTGGTAAATTACGGAAGCGCAAGTGGAGAAGAAATTCTTCAACTATCGAAGGCAATTCAATACAAAGTACATCAAACTTTTGGTGTTGCTTTGGAAGCTGAGGTTAATCTCCTTTAGCAATATAAGTTAACATCCCATTGAAAATAAAGTAGTGAAAGGGAAGCATAGCAAACCAATACAATCTTCCTCTCACACCCCTAGGTCGAAAAGTAGCGTTTTGATGCACAACATTTTTTTCGTCAATATAAAATTCAAGCCACGCCTCACCGGGGACTTTCATTTCGGCAAATAACAATAGTCTTTTTTCGTTTTTGTCGGCATAGAGTACGCGCCAAAAATCCAAAGCGTCTCCAGGATTGATAACATCTTTATTGGTTCTACCTCTTCGTAGCCCGACACCACCAAATAGCTTGTCAAGATACCCTCGAATTTTCCACAAAGAAGTGGCGTAATACCACCCATTTTCACCACCAATAGACCAAATCTTATCCAAAGCTAAGTCGGGGTTTTCTGTTTTTTGCTGTTGATGGTCTTTTAAGCAACCAAAGCGAGGAACTTTGATAAATTCATTCAAGTCCCTTTCAAAAAAACGACCACTCACTTTTGAGTCTTTCCAACTAGAAAGAACTTGATTTTGTTCGATTTTAGCAAAGGCAAGCCGTATTGCTTCTTCGTATGAGATACATTCAATTTCTAAAATTTCAGCTAAATTGTTAGGTTTTGCAATCACTTCAACTTTCATGCTATCAACCAAATTTACAGCTAATTTGTAGGTGGTTGCTGTAACAAAAAACAACCAATAAGAAGATAGTTTTGGCGTCATTACAGGCACATTGATGATTTTCAAGTTTAGCCCTCTAACTTTGGCGTACCTAAGCATCATTTCTTTGTAAGTAAGAATATCAGGTCCTCCAACATCATAGGATTTTCCAAAACATTCATGGCGATTCAAAACACCAATCAAAAACTTAATGATATCACGAATAGCAATGGGTTGACATTTAGTGTTTACCCATTTTGGGGTAATCATCAATGGTAGTTTTTCGCATAAATCACGAAGTATTTCAAAAGAAGCACTCCCTGAACCCACAATTATACCTGCTCTCAATACTGTCAATTCAAATTTTCCCTGATATAGTAAATCTTCTACTTTTTTTCTT
>SKIG01000063.1 GCA_007116535.1 Psychroflexus sp. | reverse complement strand
TACTAAAAGATGTTTCTATTGATGTAGGAAAATTGGTCCTATCCCCTACACGAACTTATGCCCCCTTAATTAAGAAAATTTTCGATGAAATCGGCAGAGAAAATATCAATGGTATGGTTCATTGTAGCGGTGGTGCGCAAACAAAAATTCTTCATTTTGTAGATCAATTTCATATTGTTAAAGATAATTTATTGCCAATTCCTCCGTTATTCAAACTTATTCAAGAGGAAAGTAATACAGATTGGAAAGAAATGTATCAAGTTTTCAATTTGGGACATCGCATGGAATTGTATGTTTCAGAAGAGCAGGCAAATTTAATTATTGAAATTGCTAATTCTTTTGAAATTGATGCACAAATTATAGGTAGAGTTGAAGCTTCATTGGAGAAAAAATTAACGATTTCTTCTGAAGTAGGAACATTTGAGTATGCTTAGCCATTTATAGAAGCTAATAGTTTTTAATAAACATAAAACTACGCTAAGAGCAAAATGAAGAAATCGGTAATCTTATTAGTTTTGTTATATTCATTTGTTTCTTACGGACAAAGGAATCCCCTATTTTTTGAAGAAAAACCATTGAATGTTTTCTTAAAAAAATATCCAGCTGAAAAGTTAGTGAAAGATTACAAAGACAAATCTTATGATAACTTGACAATTAACCAACTAATGCCAAATAGAGCGCCTGACTCATATTGGAAGCACCTAAACAGGTTTTCTTTCGACTTTACTCAAGTTTCATTTACCAACTGGAACGCAGGGGGTGCGAGTTCAATCTCGGGTATTTTAGATTTTCGAGTTAGAAGAACTTATGAAAAAGGTTTAGTACGTTTTAATAATGAACTTCTTGTCAGATATGGTTTGAATAATCAAGAAAATATCGGTTTAAGAAAAACCGATGATGACCTTGAATTAGTTTCTACCTATGGTTACAAATTCAACAGAAATTCTAGATGGTTCTACACAGGTAGAGCATCCTTTAAAACTCAATTTTATAATGGTTATAACTATCCTAACAGGGATGTAACTATATCGCATTTTATGGCTCCAGGTTATTTCTTTCTTGGTGGAGGAGCTGAATATACGGTAAAAGAAAATGAACTATTAGTTTACCTTTCCCCACTTACCCAAAAAGCAACTTTTGTAACTAACCAACGTCTTGCAAACCAAGGAGCATTTGGGGTAAGAGAAGCGGTTCGAGATGCTGAAGGAAATATCATTGAAAGAGGTAGAAGAGCTAGAAACGAAGTAGGTATTTTAGTGAAAAATGAATTTAGAACTGAAATTTTTGAAGACGTATTTCTGTTTAGTCGTATAAGTTTATTTACAGATTACTTAGAAAACTTCGGAAATATTGATATTGACTGGGAGATTTTAGTAGATTTCAAAGTCAATAACTATATAAAAGCAAGGGTTGGTTCACATTTACGATACGATGACGATATACGGGTGGTTGTTCAAAATGAAGCGGGTGAGAATGTTGACTTAGGGCCTAAAATTCAATGGAAGCAGCTTCTTGGGCTTGGTTTATTAATTGAATTTTAACCAAATTCCTTCTATGTAAACTTTCATTCATTTAATTGCTTTCATTTATATAAAGATTATTTTCATTTTCTATTTTACAAGCCCTTTTATTCTCGTAAATTTGCACACAATTAATTTTTCTGATGTTAGACAAACTCAATATAATAAAACAGCGATTTGATGAAGTGAGTGATTTAATCATTCAACCTGATGTAAATGCTAATAAAAAAAGATATATTCCACTTTCAAAGGAATACAAAGACTTAAAAAAACTTATGGAAAAGCGTGATTTATATATCACACTTACCAATAATTTAGCTGAAGCCGAAGAAATACTAAAAGACGGATCTGACCCTGAAATGGTAGATATGGCGAAGCTTCAACTTGATGAAGCTAAATCAGAAATTCCTAAATTAGAAGAAGAAATTAGGTTCATGCTTATTCCAAAAGACCCGGAAGATGCTAAGAACGCTGTTGTTGAAGTCCGCGCAGGAACAGGAGGTGATGAAGCTTCCATTTTTGCAGGCGATATCTTCAAGATGCTTACCAAGTATTGCGAAAGCAAAGGTTGGTCAGTTTCTACCGTAGATTACAGCGAAGGAACTAACGGTGGATTTAAGGAAATTCAGTTTGAAGTTTCAGGTGAAGATGTGTATGGTACCCTAAAATACGAAGCTGGTGTGCATCGTGTGCAACGTGTGCCACAAACAGAAACGCAAGGACGTGTGCATACCTCAGCAGCAACTGTAATGGTTTTTCCCGAAGCTGAAGAATTTGATATTGAAATAGACCCAAAAGATGTACGAATTGACTTTTTCTGTTCGTCAGGACCTGGTGGTCAATCGGTTAACACTACCTATTCAGCCGTTAGATTAACACACGAACCAACAGGAATTGTGGCACAATGTCAAGACCAAAAATCGCAGCATAAAAACAAAGAGAAAGCTTTCAAAGTACTTCGTTCAAGACTCTATGAAATGGAGCTAGCTAAAAAATTAGCAGAAGATGCAGAGAAACGAGGAAGCATGGTTACAAGCGGAGACCGTAGTGCATAAATTAGAACCTATAACTATCCTCAAGGACGTGTTACCGATCATCGTATAAATCTTACATTGTACGATCTAGATAATATTATTAACGGTGATATTCAGCGAATTATCGATGAACTTCAATTAGTTGATAATACAGAAAAAATGAAGCAGTATTCTGATACTTTATAACTTGTTATTCAGAGTAAAATTAACAATTAACACCTATGAAAATTCAAGACCTTGTAGCACAAATCAAACAAAAAAAATCTTTTTTATGCGTTGGTCTTGACCCTGATTTAGCAAAAATGCCACCGCATCTTTTAGCGGAAGAAGACCCCATTTTTGCGTTCAATAAACAAATTATAGATGCTACAGTTGCGTATGCTGTTGCTTACAAACCCAATATTGCTTTTTATGAAGCTTATGGACTAAGTGGATGGAAATCATTGGAAAAAACAATCGATTATCTTAATTCTAATTATCCTGAAGTATTTACTATTGCCGATGCTAAACGTGGAGATATAGGAAATACTTCGCGCATGTATGCGAGTGCCTTTTTAGAAAAGCTGAATTTCGATTCTATTACAGTTGCACCTTACATGGGGAAAGATTCTGTAGAGCCATTTTTGAGCTTTGAAAATAAACACTGTATTTTATTGGCTTTAACTTCTAATGAAGGAGCAACAGATTTTCAATTGCCTAATCAAGTTTTTGAAGAAGTAATTCGAACCTCACAAACCTACGATAATTCTGAGCGTTTGATGTACGTTGTAGGTGCTAC
>SKIG01000104.1 GCA_007116535.1 Psychroflexus sp. | reverse complement strand
ATGCTCTAGACGATCTAAAAGTAGATTGAAATTTGTTGCTAACAAATACAATTGATCTTGATTTTCTCTTATATCGACGCGTTGGTTTAAGTTACTCGCAGAAATATTTTGTAATTGATTTGTAATGTTTTTTACAGGTTGAATTATTTTATTTGCAAAAAACAAGGAAATGAATCCGATAATGATAAAGGTAAATAGTGTGAGAAATACCAAACTGTTTTTCACAAAAGCTAAATCTTCGTCGCCATCCCTGTCTTTTGCTGTCAACACAATCATGTGTTTCCCTTCGTTATCGTCGTAGTATAAATACGCCACTTGTTGTTTCTGAACCTTGGTAAAATTCACATCTAAATGCTCATTTAATCCATCAAAGGCTTCTTCATTTTGAAATTCTTCAGGCAAAAGTTCTAAAGGAATTTTTCCTTCTTTGTCCAATTTAAGTACAAAATGAAACTCGGAGGGAAGTTTTCTAAGTTGCTTTTCAATTATTTTTTCGTATTCACTCGAACTTAATTCATCTTTTTCTAAAACTACTTGTCCTGCAAGAATTGCACGTTCTTCCAATCTATTTTGAAATTGAAGCTCGTTGTGTTGACCAACTAAAATGAAAATAATGACACTAAATGTACCTATAATCAAGGTACATACCAGAGTAAAAAGCAGTGCTATTTTGTGTCGGTATTTCAATTATTCATTAGATTTGATGATGTAGCCCATTCCTATAACGGTTTCTATGATTGGGTTTTCTTTGGAAGATTTTATTTTTTTTCGCAAGTAATTCACGTACACGTCTACTACATTTGTTCCAATTTGAAAGTCAATTCCCCATACGTTTTCAAGAATTTGCTCACGAGATAACACTTTATTTTTATTGAGAAGAAAAAACCGTAGCAAATCAAATTCCTTGCTTGTAAGTTGCGCATCCTCTCCATGAACTAGAACTCTTTTAGAAGTATTATTTAGTTGAATATTTTGAATTTGAAATATTTCTTCTTGTTTTGGAGTTAACTTTTTTTGTAGATTACCTCTTCGTAAAACTGAGTTTACACGGGCAATAAGCTCATCTACTTTAAATGGCTTGACTATGTAATCGTCTGAACCTAAATTTAAATTGGATACAATAGATTCTTGGGTGCCAATTGCCGTTAGCATAATGACAGGCGTATCTATACCTTTTTCACGCATTTTAAATAAAATTTCATCGCCATTTAATGAAGGAAGCATGATATCCAACATAACCAAGTCAAACTTTTTTTGTTTAATTTTAGTCAGTGCCATTTTACCATCGCTCTCTACATATACTTTGAAACCAACCTCTTTCAGCACACGTTGTACTATCTGAGCTAGGTGTGGTTCATCTTCGACTACTAGTATTTTCATGAGACTAAAATACAAAAAAAATGCCCTCCGAAGAGGGCTATTAATTAACCTAAATAAGTTTTTAGGATTTTGCTTCGTGAATTATGTTTCAACTTTCGAACTCCTTTTTCCTTGATTTGGCGAACTCTCTCTCTTGTAAGACCAAAAGTTTCTCCAATTTCTTCTAAAGTCATTGGTTGGTTGCCATTCAATCCAAAGTATAAACGAATCACATCTGCATCTCTTGGTGCAAGTGTTTCTAATGCACGCTCAATTTCAGTTTGAAGCGATTCGTGCATCAATTCTTTATCAGGGTTTGGAGACTCTTCAAAATTTAATACGTCGTATAAACTTGAATCTTCACCTTCCTTTAGAGGAGCATCCATAGATAAATGACGCCCTGAGATTTTCAATGATTCTTTAACGTCAGAAATAGACATATCCAATTCCTTAGCAATTTCTTCTGCACTTGGTGGGCGTTGGTTTACTTGCTCTAAGAACGCATATGTTTTATTGATTTTATTGATTGAACCAATTTTATTTAATGGAAGTCTTACAACTCGTGATTGCTCTGCTAATGCTTGAAGAATAGACTGTCTAATCCACCAAACAGCATAAGAGATAAACTTAAAACCTCTAGTTTCATCAAAACGTTTTGCCGCTTTTATCAAGCCTAAGTTACCCTCGTTAATTAAGTCAGGTAGAGTTAAACCTTGATTTTGATATTGCTTCGATACCGAAACAACAAAACGCAAGTTTGCTTTAGTAAGTTTTTCTAAAGCGCGATCGTCTCCCGCACGGATACGTTGTGCCAATTCAACTTCTTCTTCGGCTGTAATCAAATCAACTTTACCAATTTCTTGCAAATACTTGTCTAAAGAAGCAGTTTCGCGGTTGGTAACTTGTTTAGTAATTTTAAGCTGTCTCATGTTTTAAAGCTAAATACTTGTTTTATTTTTAGTATATACGAGTAATTTAAAAAAAGGTTACACCTCTCCTCAAAAAAAATTGAGCCGACAAAAATATGTTAGTTCATTTCAATAAAAAAGTAATTTTTGAATAAATCAGTTAATTTAAATATTTTCAATGTAAGTTATTTTTATTACTGAATTTAAATTAATGTAGCATAGTACACGATAAAAATTGAAGCACGTTAAATCAGTTCTGCCCCAACTCGCCTGAGGCGCGCGTCTGATTTTCCTTGATTTCTTTCGCCTGTGGCGAACTGGGCAAAAATCAAGGATTTTTAGAGTGTTTAATTTTTCTCGTGTACTAATCTAATGTAGTCATAATTGTTAAGTACTAATAACCTTTTAAATAAATAATAATTAGCAAAAACTATTATAAAGAAGTAAGTTATAATAAAAAACTATTCAACTATAAAAAATCATAAGTAAAATTTAGCATTTAAGCTTAAAAGCTTGTGTACATTTGCACCCGTAATCAACACATAAAACACTTTAATTATGTCAATAGTAGGTAAAAAATTTCCAAACTTAAACGTCAATGCAATGAATGACATGGGGGATACATTTCAAGTAAATGTATTCGAAGAAGCAACAAAAAACAACAAGAAAGTTGTTTTGTTTTGGTACCCAAAAGATTTCACTTATGTATGTCCAACTGAATTACATGCTTTTCAAGAAGCTTTAGCTGAGTTCGAAAAGAGAAATGTAGTTGTAATCGGTGCATCTTGTGATACAGCTGAGGTTCATTTTGCTTGGTTAAACACACCAAAAGACCAAGGCGGAATTGAAGGGGTAACTTACCCAATCTTAGCTGATTCTAATAGAAATTTAGCGCGTCAATTAGGGATTTTAGACATCACTAACGAGCGTTATGATGAAGAAACTGGTGAGTATCTAGTAGATGGAGACAATGTTCCTTACCGTGCTACTTACCTTATCGATGAAGATGGATTAGTTTTCCATGAAGGAGTAAACTTTTTCCCTGTGGGAAGAAATGTAAACGAATTCATCAGAATGAT
>SKIG01000258.1 GCA_007116535.1 Psychroflexus sp. | reverse complement strand
TTCTTCTGTTCCATTGATGATGGCTGAAATGACTTCTCCAGGAATTAAATTTTTATTTCTGCCAATTGTAGAGGAAAGCATTATATTATCTGTTGCTCCAACGCAAAGCAAATCATCGGTATTCATAATTAAAGCATCCTGAGCAATGCCTTTCCATACTGAAATGTCCCCCGTTTCCTTCCAATACATATAAGCTAAAGAAGATTTTGTTCCTGCACCATCTGCATGCATTACTAGGCAATATTCTTCATCTCCTGTTAAATAATCGGGGACTATCTTGCAAAATGCCTTAGGAAAAAGACCTTTGTCTACGTTTTTGATTGCCTTGTGAACATCTTCTTTTTGTGCTGAAACTCCTCTTTGTGCGTATCGTTTGCTTGGGCCGGTCATGTGTTGTTTTGTATATAGGCGACAAAAATAAACAAAATAGAAACGTAGTGAAATAGAATCATTATATAATGTTGAGTTAAGCTGCAGGAAATTCTTTCAAAGATTGACTTACAAATAATACCCCTTAACGATTATTGTTGCGAAAAGGTGTTGCTTGTATATTTTTAAAATTGAAACTGATTACTTAGTTCAGAATTAGGTAGTCGCTTTTAAAATGTAAATTACTTATTGGATATGGACTTAGATGTAAAACTATTTCTTTGGCAACTTTTCAATCTAATTATGTTGACGGTTTTTTTCCTCCTCGCTTATAAGCTTGTTAAGCACTTTCTTTCTAAAGATTAAAAGTGTTCAATCCTATCATTTGTTGTTCATCTCAATCAATTCTTCAACAAACCTGCGTGAGTTGGATAACCTAGGAATTTTGTGTTGTCCACCGAGTTTATCGTTTTTCTTTAGCCATTCGTAAAATAAGTTTTCTTTGGCAACTACCAATTGAAGTCGTTTTAAAGTAGTATCATTTTTTCGTTTGGCTTCGTAATCGCTGTTTAACTTTTGGAGTTCTTTATCTAGGCTTGAAGCAAAAGCTTCAATATCTTGGGGAGGCGTATTAAATTCGATTACCCATTGGTGCGCACCTTTTTCTTTTCCTTCCATAAAAATTGGTCCAACGCTGTAGTCTTTTACATCCGCTTGATGTACAATTGAAGCGATTCCAATGGCTTTATCTGTATTTTCAATAATTAATTCTTCTCCAAATACATTAATGAAGTGTTTTGTTCTTCCTGTGATTTTTATTCGGTAAGGTGAAAGCGATGTAAATTTTACGGTATCTCCCACCATATAACGCCATAAACCTGCATTGGTAGTGATGACCAAAGCGTAATTTTTACCTAATTCAACTTCAGCTAATGGAATTGCTTTTTCTTCTCCTGAACCAAAATTATCCATAGGGATAAATTCATAAAAAATACCATAATCTAGCAAAAGCAGTAGCTCATCGCTATTATTTTGATCTTGAATAGCAAAAAAGCCTTCTGAAGCATTGTAAATCTCGTAATACTTGAAGTTTCTATCAGGAATCAAGCTTTGGTATTGTGAACGGTAAGGTTCAAAACTTACCCCTCCATGAAAATAAACTTCTAGGTTTGGCCAAAGTTCTTTCAAGTGGCTCACTTCTGTTTTTTCAATTACTTGATTGAGAAGTACCAACATCCACGAAGGTACGCCCGCTAATGAAGTTACATTTTCTTCTCTGGTTTCTTTGATAATAGCAGCCATTTTTTCTTCCCAATCGTTCATCAACGAAATTTCATTTTTCGGTGTACTACTATATGTAGCCCAAAACGGCATATTGTCAATAAGTAATGCAGAAAGATCTCCAAAAGAAGTTCCGTTGTTGCGATAGATTTCTTTACTCCCGCCAAGGCGAAGGTTTTTTCCCGTAAATAGTGATGCTTCGGGATTATTATTTAAATACACACAAAGCAAATCTTTACCTGCAGCAAAATGACAATCTTCTAAGGATTCTTCGCTAATGGGAATAAATTTACTTTTTGCATTTGTTGTTCCACTGGACTTTGCAAACATTTTGATAGGGGTAGGCCAAAAAATATTACTTTCTCCTTGACGAGCCCGCTCGATGTAAGGTTGAAATTCTTCGTAAGTAAAAAGAGGTACTCTTTCTGAAAAGTCTTTATAGTTTTGAATACTTTCAAAACCAAATTTTTTTCCTAATTCAGTATCTTTAGCATTTTCAACTAAATGATGAAGCAATTCATGTTGAACTTCATTTGGATATTTGACGAATAATTCCATTTGATGTATACGCTTTTTTAAAAACCAAGAAGCTATTGAATTTACTATCGGAATTGACATGTATTTGCTACTTTTACAGATTCAATTGGTAAAAAAACAATTTTAATTTTAATTTTCAAAGTAATATGCAATATAAAGGCGTAATCAAAAAAATGCTTACAGAACTAAACCAACCTGTGGATTATTTTTTGGAATTGTCAGGAGATTTCATTCACCTCAATCAATTAATAGGTAGAGAATTAGCCTTTAAATTTGAGTCATACGAATGCTTGAATTGTGGTTCTTCAAAAAAAATTTTCAAGCAAGGCTTTTGTTACGATTGCGCCACGAGTTCACCAAGAGCAGGCGATTGGATCATGCGTCCTGAGTTAAGTCGTGCGCACTTAGATGAAGAGGATCGAGATTTAGCTTACGAAAAACAAGTTCAACTACAACCGCATATTGTTTATTTAGCAAATTCGAGTAACATCAAAGTAGGTGTTACAAGAAAATCTCAAGTACCAACACGTTGGATAGATCAAGGAGCTCATGAAGCTATTGAAATTTTGGAAGTTCCTAACAGATATTTGGCAGGTATTGCTGAAGTTGCATTGAAAGATTATGTAAAAGACAAAACCAACTGGCGTACGATGTTAAGAAATGAGATTGTAGACCAAGACCTTAGAAGTAAAAAAGAAGAGTTAATTGAATTTTTGCCTGAGGAAGTACTTCCTTACGTTTTAAAAGAGAAAGAAGAAACAACAATTGTATTTCCTGTCGAATCTTATCCAAAAAAGCTTAAATCCCTAAATTTAGAAAAGACACCAATATATGAAGGAAAGTTGACAGGTGTTAAGGGACAATATCTTTTATTTGAAGACCAAACAGTTTTTAATGTAAGAAGTTATGAAGGATATGTGGTGCAACTTCATATAAAAAATTAAGCCGACTACTAAGTCGGCTAGTTGTACAATTAGTTTTTTTAATTTTCTAAATACACCAAGGCTACCCTTAACTCAGGATTGACAGCAAACAAAGATTTAATGAATTCTTTAAGTTCTTCAATCTCATGAGGTAACAAGTGTTTTGCTGCCTTTTTAACTTCTTTAGTAAATAACTTAACGTCAAAACTTACTTTCCGAAGTATTACTTTGGTGTAGTTAAACATTGGTCTTGCCATATTCAATTAGTTTTGGAA
>SKIG01000119.1 GCA_007116535.1 Psychroflexus sp. | reverse complement strand
TAAGTATATCAAATAATAAAAAGATTTTCAGATATTTGCACCAAAATTAAACCAAATGAAAGGACCATTATTTTATTCAAAAATTCTTCTCTTCGGAGAATATGGAATTATAAAAGATTCTAAAGGCTTATCTATACCTTATAATTTTTATAATGGAGCTTTAAAAATTTCTGAAAATCCATCCGAGGAAGCCATCAAGTCAAATCAATCATTACAAAGGTTTTACGCTTATTTAGAAGATATTACTCTAAAAAAACCTGAGTTAGTTAGATTTGATTTAGAGAAATTGAAATCAGACATCGATGCAGGAATGTACTTTGATAGTAGTATTCCACAAGGTTATGGAGTTGGTAGTTCGGGAGCTTTGGTAGCAGCTATTTACGATAAGTACGCCTTTGATAAGATTACTGTACTTGAAAATTTGGAACAATCAAAACTTGTTAAGTTAAAGGAGATTTTTTCAACTATGGAGTCATTCTTTCATGGAAAATCATCAGGTTTAGACCCATTAAATTCTTATTTGAGCCTACCTATACTTATTAAATCTAAAGAAAATATTGAGCCTGCAGGAATTCCATCTCAAAGCATGAATGGAAAGGGAGCAGTTTTCTTATTAGATAGTGGTATTGTTGGTGAAACAGCTCCTATGGTAAATATCTTCATGGAAAATATGAAACAAGAAGGTTTCCGTAAAATGATAAAAGATAAATTTATCAAACATACGGATGCCTGTGTAGATAATTTCCTAACAGGTGACTTCAAGTCTTTATTTTCGAATGTAAAACAACTATCAAACATTGTATTTGATAATTTTAAACCGATGATTCCTGAGCAATTCCATCAATTATGGAAGAAAGGAATTGACTCAAACGCTTATTACCTTAAGCTTTGTGGTTCAGGCGGTGGTGGTTATATGCTAGGCTTTACAGAAGATTTAGCTAAGGCAAAAGAAGCCTTAAAAGGCCACAAGTTAGAAGTCGTGTACACGTTCTAATTTGAACCTAAAATGCCAAGTCAAAACCCCTCATTTTTACTAAAATTAGTAAGCCTTTTTTCAGTAGTTAGAGGCTATAATATTTTGGTAATAATCTTGGCTCAATACTTAGCTTCAATATTCATTATAGCTCCCGATCATCTTGGAGGGAAAGAAATTCTTTTCAATCAAAATTTATTTTTAATTGTATTAGCGAGTGCGTTATCAATAGCTTCAGGATATATCATTAATAACTTCTACGATTCTGAAAAAGATTTAATTAATCGCCCTAACAAAACTTACATAGACAATTACGTAAGTCAGAAAACCAAACTAGCTACTTATTTTGTATTGAACTTCATTTGCGTTATTATAGCAAGTTATGTTGCTTTTCAAGCAGTGGTATTTTTTTCTGCTTATATATTCGCTATTTGGCTTTATTCTCACAAACTAAAGAAAATTCCCATACTAGGGAATATCTCCGCAGCAACTTTAGCGGTAATTCCTTTCTTTGCGGTGTTTGTCTATTTTAGAAACTTTGATTTAGTGATTTTTGTTCACGCCATGTTTTTATTCCTGGTGCTAGTGATTCGTGAATTAGTCAAGGATTTGGAAAATTTACGAGGAGATTTTGCACAAGATTATCCTACATTACCCGTAACATATGGCGAGCAAACGGCTAAACTAGCCATAAGTGTATTGGTTTTTCTTACGTTTGTTCCTGTTGTGATTTTGCTTCAAAAGTTTGAAATTGGCTATATGGATTTCTATTTTGTCTTTACCACAATTTTATTGGTACTTTTCCTTTATTTTTTATGGATTTCGAAATCCAAATCACAGTATCTTTGGCTTCACAACCTGTTGAAGTTCATTATTGTATTCGGAGTATTATGCATCTTACTTATTGATGTAGATGTAGTAATTAAAAAGTTGATATAAAAAGATTCTAAAACTCCTCGGGAGCAAGTTCTACAATAAGACCTTCAATTTCAGGTGTCATTTGGATTTGGCAACCGAGTCTGCTGTTTTCTTTTACATTCAAAGCATCAGAAAGCATCGCTTCTTCGTCATCAGACTTTTCAGGAAGAGGGATTTCAGGGGTAATGACATAGCATTGGCATGATGCGCACATAGCCATTCCACCGCACACACCAATTGTTCCTTCGGGAGCTAATTCATATGAACGAACTACTTCCATTAAGTTCATCCCCATATCAGTCGGGGCATCGATTGAGTGGGTATGCCCCTCTCGATCGATAATGCTAATTTTTACATCTTCCATGCTTAATCAATAGATTTTACCACAGCTTTTGGAGCTTCCTTTAAACTACCGTCAAAACCTGCAACACCACCAACGGTTGTGTACTTCATCACATATCGTTTGTTCGGGTGAATACGTTGGTAAGCACTTTGGCACATTAGTGTAGCTTCGTGGAAACCACACAATATTAGTTTTAGTTTACCAGGATAAGTATTTACATCACCAATGGCGTAAATCCCAGGAATATTGGTTTGATAGTCTAGGGAGTTATTTACTTTGATGGCATTTTTTTCAATTTCAAGTCCCCAATCAGCTATTGGTCCTAATTTAGGAGAAAGACCAAACAAAGGAATAAAGTGGTCGGTCTCCAAACGAAAATCATCACTTGGATTATTATTTTTTCTAATAATAAGTGATTCTACTTTTTCGTCACCTTCAATAGCAACAACTTCAGCAGGAGTAATGAGTTTTATTTTTCCCATGTCTTTCAATTCCTTAACACGGTCAACAGACTCAAGCGCACCTCTAAATTCGTTTCTTCGGTGAATTAAAGTTACTTCAGAAGCTACGTCAGCTAGAAAAATACTCCAATCTAATGCAGAATCTCCACCACCTGCAATAACTACCGACTGATCTCTGAAATACTCAGGGTCTTTAATCATGTAATGAACACCCTTATCTTCGTAGTTAGACAAATTTTCAATAGGAGGTTTGCGAGGCTCAAAACTACCTAAGCCACCGGCAATAGCAATTACTTTCGCATGGTGCTTGGTTCCTTTATCTGTAGTAACTATAAAGGATTCATCTTCTAATTTCTCTATAGTTTCAGCCTTTTCACCAAGGGTAAAACCAGGTTGAAAAGCTTTGATTTGCTCCATTAAGTTATCTACTAAATCACCTGCCAAAACTTCGGGGAAACCAGGTATATCGTAAATTGGTTTTTTAGGATACAGCTCTGCTAATTGTCCGCCAGGTTGAGGTAGTGCATCTATAATGTGGCACCTAAGTTTCAATAAACCAGCTTCAAAAACTGCAAAAAGTCCCGTGGGGCCCGCTCCAATAATAAGTATATCTGTTTGTATCATCTACTTCTAAAAATTTGCTTCAAAAATGCGTTTAATTTTTTGCATTTTAGCTGACAAAAGTCAATTCAATTGTTTTT
>SKIG01000079.1 GCA_007116535.1 Psychroflexus sp. | reverse complement strand
GAGTTAGACCAAGTGCTTGCTGAATCCAATCAACTTTCTAAGGAAATCGGAATTTTATTCAAAAGCGGGGAAGCGCAAAAAGCCAACCTGTTGAAAGAAAAAACAAGTCAATTAAAGGAAAAAAGCAAGAACCTAGCAGCGCAAATGGATGAAGTTGCAAATGATTTGCAACAAGCTTTGTACAACATTCCTAACATTCCCCACGATTTAGTTCCTGCGGGAAAAAATGAAGAAGACAACGAAGTAGTTTTTGAAGAAGGTGAAGTGCCAAAACTTCACGGAAAGGCTCTTCCTCATTGGGAATTGGCTAAACAATACAACCTTATTGATTTTGAATTAGGAGCAAAAATTACCGGCGCAGGTTTTCCTGTGTATATCGGAAAGGGAGCTCGTTTGCAACGCGCATTAATTGCTTACTTTTTAGATAAAAACACCCAAGCGGGTTATACTGAATACCAAGTTCCTCATTTAGTGAATGAAGCTTCAGGTTTTGGAACGGGTCAACTTCCTGACAAAGAAGGACAAATGTATCACGTAACGGAGGATAACTTATATTTGATTCCAACTGCTGAAGTTCCTGTAACCAATATTTTTAGAGACAACTTACTTTCGGTAGCAGATTTGCCTATTCAATGTACGGGATATACACCTTGTTTTCGACGAGAGGCAGGCTCTTATGGCGCGCATGTTCGAGGGTTGAATCGCTTACATCAATTTGATAAAGTTGAAATCGTCAACCTAGTTGAGCCTTCAAAATCCTATGAAATGCTCGATCAAATGGTCAAACATGTAAAGGGTATTCTACAAGAATTGAAGTTACCTTACCGCATTTTGCGTCTTTGTGGTGGCGATTTAGGCTTTACCTCGGCATTGACCTATGACTTCGAAGTATTTTCTACCGCGCAAGATCGTTGGTTAGAAATTTCGTCTGTTTCTAACTTTGAAACTTTTCAAGCCAACCGTTTGAAGGTTCGCTACAAAGATGAAAACAAGAAAAAAGAATTGGTGCATACACTTAACGGAAGTGCCTTAGCATTGCCAAGAGTGATGGCGGGAATTTTGGAAAATTACCAAACCGAAGACGGTATTCAAATTCCTGAAGTGTTGATTCCTTACACAGGTTTCTCTAAGATAGATTGATGTATGTTGAAAAGGCTGCTTGTCAATTTCCGCTTGCTTTTGGGCTTAGTTTTTTTAAGCTTAGTTCTGTATGCCTGCGCTCAACGTGGTCGTCCTGATGGAGGTCCATTGGATGAAGACCCGCCTGAAATTGTTGTAGAACGACCACCCAATTTTTCAACGCATTTTAAAAGAGATGAAATTCAAATTGTATTCAATGAGTTTGTCAAGCTAGACAAACCTCGCGATCAAATTATCTTCTCCCCTCCTATTGAGCCTCGACCAATTGTTACGCCAATGGGTTTACCTGCTAAGTTTGTGGGAGTTGAACTAGACATGGATTCGCTTCAACCAAATACGACTTATTCGATTAATTTTGGCCTAAGTATAGAAGACAACAATGAGGGAAATAAGTTTCCATTCTATCGCTATGTTTTTTCTACAGGGGATTATATAGATTCTTTGAATATCCAAGGGAGAATTTATGATCCCGTACAACGAGAAGCTGATGAATTTATATCCATAATGATGTATGAACTTGATTCAACCTATACCGATTCTGTTGTTTTCAAGAAAAATCCACGTTACATCACTTATACCGTAGATTCGACTAACTTTTTTTCTTTGGAAAATCTAAAAGAAGGTAAGTACAGACTTGTAGCACTTTCGGATAAAGCCAACAATTATCGTTTTGCACCAGCTCAAGATAAAATTGGTTTTTTAGCCGATACCATTACACTTCCTGAGGATGATTTGCGTTATGTTGAATTTCCAATTTTTAAAGAGATCTTAGATTTTAAACCTGACAGACCAAAAAAAAAAAAAAAAAACCGAATCATGTTTGGTTATACAGGCGAAGTAACCGAAGATAATTACGATATTCGGTTGCTTACAGACGTTCCTGACGATTTTAAGACGAGTATAATCAAAGACCCTGAAACAGATACGTTGTATTATTGGTTCAAGCCCTTTGTTGAAAAAGATTCGTTGCTATTTACCTTTAATAACGGAAGTTTGAAAAAACTAGATACGCTAAAAATTTTCCCTAAAGACATGGAAAAGGACTCGCTTGTAATAGAGGAAAAAGTAAAGGGCAATATAAAAATGAATCAAGACTATTATTTAACAAGCACAGTTCCAATTGTAAATTTCAACAAGGACTCAATTAGGTTGTTACGTGTTAGTGATTCTGTGTTCTTGCCTTACGATACATCTCTAGACAAGTTTAATAATAAGTTTTATGTAACTTTTGAAAAAGAAGTAAATACAACCTATGAAGTACAACTTTTTCCTGGAGCTGTAAGGGGTTTTTTTGATGAAACAAACGATACTATTACTACTAGAATAACTACGCCGAAACCTTCTCAGTTTGGCAACATGCAGATTACTATTCAAAACCTAAAAGAAGGACCAAAAATTATTCAATTTGTTGATAAAAGTGATAAAGTTAAGTACGAACAGTTTGCTACAAAAAGACAAATATTCGAGTTTGAATTAATAGAACCCGGTGATTATTACATTCGTGTTGTTTATGATACCAATGACAACAAAAAATGGGATACAGGGAATTACCTTAAAGGTATCCAACCTGAGCGTATTGTATATTTTCCAAAGCCTTTTACTATTCGTGCTAATTGGGATTATTCTGAGGTGATTACTATGCCGGATTAAGTTTCATTATTTAATCTTCACAAAAAATTACCAATTGCTTTTTGAGCATTGACTACAAATAGGTTTATTTTGAATCAAAAATTAGATGCTAAAAATTGCATTTCATCCTATTTACAAACATCCCCTTCCGGAGGGTCATCGTTTTCCAATGGAAAAATACGACCTCATACCGCGCCAGCTTTTGTATGAAGGCACTTGCAATGAAGCTAATTTTTTTGAACCCGAAATTCCCTCGAATGAATTCATTTTAAAAGCACATACCCACGAATACGTCAATAACTTATTTAGCTTAAAGATAACACCTAGAGAAGCTCGAAAAATAGGTTTTCCGCTTTCTAAAGAATTGGTTGAACGTGAGCGAATTATTACTGACGGAACCATAAAAGCTTGCGATTTTGCCCTTCAATACGGAGTGGCAATGAATATTGCGGGAGGAACCCACCACGCTTATTCTAATCGTGGCGAAGCCTTCTGTATGTTGAATGACCAAGCCATTGGTGCACATTATGTGTTGTCTAAAGAACATATCAATAAAGTTTTAGTAGTTGACTTAGATGTGCATCAAGGCAACGGAACTGCGGAAATTTTTCAACATGACGAGCGAGTGTTTACCTTTTC
>SKIG01000168.1 GCA_007116535.1 Psychroflexus sp. | reverse complement strand
GGAAAACGGAAAGGGCGCTTTACATCAATATAGGTTTTGATGGGATAAAGACCTTGCGCTAAGGTGTCAACCTCAACATCACGAACATACAATCGAAGTGAATCGGTAATGATATTCCCCTCCTTTAGTTGAATAAACTGCGGTGGAATGGTATAATGACCCGAGTCAAATTGGGTAAGGTAGTATTCCCTAAGCAATTTTAGCTTTGGTTCAATTTGAAGCGTATCGATTTCCGAGGCTTCCACAGCTTCTAAAGGAACAAAAGTTTGTCCTTCTGGAAAGCTTACTATATCATCAGCATTGGTTTCTATTTCAAGGGTATAGATAACTTGCTCTCCAATAAAAATACTATCGCGATCGATTTTTACTTTACTAGTTTGCGCTTGAATGTTCAATGCAAACAAGCAAACTAGTAGTGTAAGAGGAACTATATTTTTATATGTATGTTTAAAAATAATCATTTTACTTTTTCTTGGTCTCTAGTTGAATGTGTTTTTTAAATAAATTGAAAGTATAAATTATTTATGCGTTACCTCCAATTGAATAAAACAAATTTTTTAAAAAAAAATCTTCAATCTTTGAAAGATACTGCTAAAAACTATTTTTTCTAATATTCATTTTCTTTCTTTATTTTCTCTTCAGTTTTTTTATTTTCATTAGTTAATAGGTTCTCTAATTTCTCTTTTGGAAGTAATTGATATTCAGCAACACCTATAGGCTTATTGATATCTTGCAATGCAATTTCAACATCTAAGTGGTCTTTGTCCGCGCAAAGTATAATTCCAATAGATTGGTTTTCATCCTTACCTTTTTCTAACTTATCAAGCAGCGATAAATAAAGATTCATTTTGCCAACATATTCAGCTTTAAAACTCCCAATTTTTAATTCGATAGCTATCAAGCTTCTTAAGCCACAATGAAAAAAAAGCATATCTGCAAAATACTCTTTTCCATTGTATTCTAAACGATATTGATTACCAATAAACGAAAAACCTCTGCCTAATTCTAAAATAAATTTTTTAATTTTTTCTATTAATCTTTTTTCTAAATCAAGCTCTTTTAAAGGTTTTGTAACCCCTAAAAAGCCAAGATTATAATTGTCTTTAAACACTTCGTTAGCATAGTCAGAATGAATAGCTGGTAATGTATTCTCAAAATTATGCGATTTGATTTTAGCTCTTGTTTGGCTATAGCTATCCATTTTTATAGCGTTGAGCAATAAATCTCTGCTCCAACCTTTTGTAAGCGTTTCATTTGCATAAAACGCAACGGCATCAAACGACTGAACTTTACTAATAAGTAAAAGGTTATGTCCCCAAGGCAATACTGCGACAAGCTGTCGCAGTTTTTCATCTGCTAAATGGTATCGTTCATAAAAGCGCTTCATATCCCATAAATTACGAGGCGACAAACCCATATCAGGAAATTCAGATTTAAGGTCACTAGATAACTGATGAACTACACCACTTCCATATCCTTCAGAGAGTTGCTTTTCAAAGAGCAATTTGCCTAAATTCCAATACACTGACTGTTTTGAGGTATTTAGCTGTTTGGCAATAAGAATTCTAGCAGTGCGAATTTGTTTTACCGCTTGTTGCAAAATACTTTCGTATTCTTCTATACTTATGCGCAATTCTTTGCTCATTCTCTAATTTACTTTCTATTCTATTAATACCCTTTAAAACTTTACCTAGCCTTAAAATAACTCAGCAACTTACCAACATAGTTTTCATCTACTCGGGTGCTTAATTTTCCTGAACCACTTTTATTGAAGGCGTCTTCAAAGTAGGCAAGGTGTTTCTTGTAAGCTAATTCGTATCTGTTTCTGGTGACTTTTGAAGCAGTATTTACCCAAATTACTTCGTCGGTTTCTTCGTCTTTAAGTTGAATCATCCCAACATTTGGCATATTGGTTTCTCGCTCATCATACACACGTATTCCTGTAATATCGTGACGTTTTCCTGCAATTTTTAGTTCATGCTGATAATCTTCTGTCATAAAATCCGACAGCATGAATACAATGGCTCGTTTACGCATGACATTGGATAAAAATTTGATGGCTGAACTAATATTGGTTTTTTTGCTTTTAGGCGAAAACTCTAATAGTTCACGTATAATTCGCAACACGTGATGGCGTCCTTTTTTTGGAGGGACGTATAATTCAACCTCATCAGAGAATAAAATCAATCCAATTTTATCGTTATTTTGTGTTGCTGAAAAGGCTAATGTAGCAGCAATTTCAGTAATGATTTCTCGCTTAAAGCTTTTTTTAGTTCCAAAAAGCGAAGAACCCGAAACATCGACCATCAACATCAAAGTTAGTTCACGTTCTTCTTCAAAAATCTTTACAAAAGGTTCGTTATAGCGAGCAGTAACATTCCAATCGATAGCACGCACATCGTCGCCAAATTGGTATTTACGTACCTCACTGAAAGTCATCCCTCTTCCTTTGAAAGTAGAATGATATTCTCCTCCAAACACATGATCGCTGAGGCGACGTGTTTTGATTTCTATTTTACGTACCTTTTTTAAAAGTTCTTTAGTATCCATACACTAATTGAGAAGAAAAATGAAGTTTATGGCACTTCTACTTCGTTAACAATTTTAGCGATTACATCCATAGAAGTAATGTTCTCTGCTTCTGCTTCGTAGGTAATTCCGATTCTATGACGAAGTACGTCATCTACAACAGCGCGTACATCTTCAGGAATTACATAACCTCTACGGTTGATGAATGCGTAACATTTTGCAGCAGTAGCAAGGTTGATACTACCACGAGGAGAAGCTCCAAAACTAATCAATGGCTTCAGCTCAGCTAGTTTATATTTGTCTGGATAACGCGTTGCAAAAATTAAATCTAGGATGTATTTTTCAATTTTTTCATCCATATATACAGCTCTTACCGCCTCTTGCGCATCTAATATTTGCTGTGTAGAGATTACTGCATTTACTTTTTCAAAAGTACCTGAAAGGTTAGCTCTAACAACCATGCGTTCTTCTTCAATTTTTGGATAATCGATGACAGTTTTCAGCATGAATCGGTCAACTTGCGCTTCAGGAAGCGGATACGTACCCTCTTGTTCTACAGGGTTTTGAGTCGCCATTACCAAGAATGGTTTGTCCAGTATAAAAGTTTCATCCCCAATGGTTACCTGCTTTTCCTGCATAGCTTCAAGTAGTGCCGATTGAACCTTAGCAGGCGCACGGTTTATCTCATCTGCTAATACAAAGTTGGCAAAAATAGGCCCTTTTTTAATACTAAAGTCGTTTTCTTTGATGTTGTAAATCATCGTACCAACAACGTCGGCGGGAAGTAAGTCGGGGGTAAACTGAATCCTGCTAAAACTTCCTTGCACTGCTTTCGACAAGGTGTTGATGGCAAGCGTTTTTGCCAAACCTGGCACACCTTCTAG
>SKIG01000036.1 GCA_007116535.1 Psychroflexus sp. | reverse complement strand
TTTAAATTCTGAAAACGAATTAATTAAATCGATATTTTCCATATCCTTTCTAGTTAAATATTACCATTACTTTGGCTTCTTTGATTGCGTCATACGCATAAGTTGCCTCTTTGTCTACTGTTATTTTTCCTTTTCCTATAGGCTTTGGTTCTCTCGCTTTCCACGAAAGCTTGATTTCTTTGTCGTCTGCAGCAACTAAATCTGCTTTAACAACTTCGCCTGAATTAAGTTTCAACTCTAACTTTCTACCTACATTTTTTTTGTATTGGCGCGGCATAATCAAGGGCTGCGAAACTCCGTAAGAGGTCACTTCTACCGAAAAATCGTCAAGCTCAGGATCCATTTGGTGTTCAATTTTTCGACTTACAGCGATGCAATCTGAAATAGAAACCGCATCGTCTCCATCGATTACCACTTTGATGTGATCTTTGCTGTCTACAGAAAATTCAATCACAAACAAGCTCGGATTCTCCTCCATTGCTTGTGCCAAAAATGTTTTTGCCTTTTCTTTTATACTTTCCATAGTTTGTAATAAAAGAGGGGACTCGTGTCCCCTCTATACCTCCTCTAAAATCGAGTGCAAAGATAAGCATAATATATAGAATAACCAAAAATACTCTGAAATATAAGTAATTAGAAAAATGTTGCTTTTGAAATGCATGAATTAATATAGAATTGGAGTAAACTTATTTTTAAACCAATTAAAGTACACGACAAAAATTGATATTCGTCAAATCAGTTTTGGCTCATCCCTATTCCGTATAAATTTACGTTGTATTTCACAGGACCAGAAATGAATATTTTTTCTATCAGAACCTTTATTGTAGACTCACAATTAGTTACTTTTGCCACTACTACTAAAACAACACAGCATGCATATTTCAATTGGCAACGATCACGCAGGAACAACTTACAAGAATACTATTGTTCAATTTTTAAAGGATAAGGGATTTTCCGTAACCAATCATGGTACTGATGCTAGTGATAGCGTTGATTATCCTGACTTTGTTCATCCTGTAGCAAAAGACGTTGCATCAGGAAAAGCTACTTTTGGCATCTTAATTTGCGGCTCAGGAAACGGCGTGAGCATGACGGCGAATAAGCACCAAGAAATTCGTTCTGCTTTGTGTTGGAATAGAGAAATTGTTGCTTTGGCAAGGCAACACAACAATGCAAACATACTCAGTATTCCTGCTCGTTTTGTTAGCGAAGAGGAAGCAATCAGCTTTGTCAATATATTTTTAAATACCGAGTTTGAGGGTGGCAGACATGCCAATCGAGTAGAAAAAATTGCTTGCCAATAAGTTATTTTGGGACACCATCATCATCACATAAAAAACAATAAAAGAAGAAAAAAAAATCTTCTACTGACTATACTAATAAATGTAGTCATAACTGTTGCGCAAGTAGTTGGTGGAATCATAAGCGGAAGCCTTGCTTTAATTTCTGATGCGCTTCATAACTTCACCGATGTAGTATCGCTTGTTATAAGCTATATTGCTGCGGTTTTTTCTCAAAAAGAAGCCTCAGAAAACCGAACATTTGGCTACAAGCGGATGGAAATCATCGCCGCTTTTGTGAATGCGCTTTCTCTTATTGTAATAGCCATTTATTTGATGACTGAAGCCATTCGCCGATTTTCTGATCCTACGTATATAAATGCAGATATAGTTATTTGGCTATCTATTGTTGCTATTGTAGGAAACGGACTAAGTGTTTTGATTCTTCACAATGACTCAAAAGACAATATGAACATTAGGTCTTCCTATTTGCACTTGCTCACAGATTTGCTTGGTTCCATTGCTGTACTAATAGGTGGGCTTTTAATGAAATTCTATGGGATTCTTTGGGTAGATGGAGTTTTAACTTTAATCATTGCTTTGTACTTGATTATTGTTGGCTTTCAGTTAGAAAAAAAAGCCTTCAGTATACTTATGCTTTTTACACCAAATAACATTGATGTTGAAACTTTGGTGGTTGAAGTCAATAAAATTGATAAAGTGAAACACATCCACCATATTCATATTTGGCAACTGAATGACGATGAAGTTCACCTAGAAGCACATGTGGATTTTGAAGAAGATATTTCACTTTCAGAATTTGACGAAATATTGCTAAAAATTGAAGACGTTATCGAAACTTTCGGCATCAACCATATTACCATTCAACCTGAATACGAAAAACCTGACAACAAAAATTTAATTGTACAAGACTAATGAATTGGCAACTGCATCGCTTTGAATCGCTTTCAACAAAAATGCTTTATGATTTGCTTCAACTTCGATCGGAGGTATTTGTGGTAGAACAAGATTGTGTTTACCAAGACATCGACGGATTAGATCAAAAAGCATTTCATTTAGTTGGCTATGATGAAGATACCTTAGTTGGCTATGCACGCTTTTTTGAACCAAAAATTTATTTTGAAGAAGCAAGTATTGGTAGGGTAATTATTAAAGAAACACATAGAGACAAAAAATTGGGACACGATTTGATGAAGCAATGCCTCTGTTTTGTTGAAGCTAACTTAGGAAAGCAAGCCATTCGGATTTCTGCGCAAGTACATTTAACCGCTTACTACCAAAAGTATGGTTTTGTTTCGCAAGGAGAAACTTACTTAGAAGATGGAATTCCTCATATTCAGATGTTGAGAGAATAATTTATTTTGTTCAATTTATTTCTTCAGTTTGCTCAAAATTACTTGTCTCACTTTTTCTTTTATTTCTTGTTTGTTTGCCAACGTCATTCCTTCTGTAGAAACAGCAGGATGAATATAGGCTTCTAAAACTCCCGGACTCCCGCTAAAAAATTGATAGGAAAATTTTTCTTTATTAGTTGGAAAAGAAATTGGGATTATTGGGATTTGATGTGCGATAGCAAGACGAAATGCTCCATCTTTGAAGGTATCCAACACTATATTCATATCATCAGGAACACCGCCCTCAGGAAAAATACAAATACTGTTTCCTTGATTGATTCTTCTTTGACATTCGTCAAAAACAGCTCGTCTACTTCGCACATTACCCCTATCTACCAAAATACAAGTTCGCTTATAGAAGTAACCAAAGAGGGGCATTTTGGCGAGTTCTTTTTTGCCTACAAAAACAAAGGGAGTTTTTACCAAGTAAAACATCATCATAATGTCCATCATACTCGTGTGATTACTCGTAAGCATATAGCTTTGATTCTTTTTGAAAAACTTCTCGCCGTGGATTTTCGGGATAAAACCCATTCCGAAAAGCATTAGCGTTCCCCAAATCTTACCTACATAAAAAAATTGACGGTAAGTTTTTTCTGAAAAAGTAAAAATGAGCAAAAAAGGGAACAACAACAAAATAACAAACAACATCCACACATAAAACCACATGCGCCAAAGAAAACGTAAGCCATTAATGAGTAGATTCATATTGTTGAAGTTTATACCTA
>SKIG01000143.1 GCA_007116535.1 Psychroflexus sp. | reverse complement strand
GCTAGTCTTACGTAATATTTTCCCAATTTTGGTAATACGCTGATCGTTTTTACGTACTTGATGAATGTCTGCCTCAGGATTTGGTCGCATAGACCTAAACTTATAACAGTAAAACTCCTTATAGTCTAAACCATTTCTTTTTTGTTTGAAAAACACAGGACCCCTGGATTCCATTTTTATCAAAATTGCTAAAATAGGTGTTAGCCAAGACATGATAAAAACAATTACAAGACAGGACAACACAATGTCAAAAACTCTCTTTAGGAGCTTATTAAAATTATCTTCTAGTGGAATCGTTCTAATAGATAATACAGGCAAGTAACCGTAATAATCGATTTGTAAACGTTTAGAAAAAATGTCTT
This sequence comes from Psychroflexus sp., assembly GCA_007116535.1. GTDB lineage: Bacteria > Bacteroidota > Bacteroidia > Flavobacteriales > Flavobacteriaceae > Psychroflexus. Next base: position 3,079 of record SKIG01000143.1, on the reverse strand, counting down.
TGTTATCAGGAAGGAACTTTAATACTTTGAGGTTGTTGTCAGTAAAGTCGATTACTGCATTGATGTGTTCGTTATCTAGTCGATCTGTTGAGCAGTAGATTTCATCTACTTCATTCAAAATTACGTAATCGAAAATATCGTCAGGATTATCTATAAAATCTTGGGGAGAAAAAACTTTAGCAAGTTTGTAGCCGTACTCAGGATTGCTTTCAAAAAAGTCTTTTAGTTGTTTACTTCTAAGGGATTCTCCAATAATAATGGTGGTTCGGTAGTTTCCTCCGTACCTACTACGGTAATTTTTCAGTAAAAAATATATTCCAAACTTAAAAAAATTGACCGTTAAAGCAACTTTTAGGAGGTAATTAAAAACTTGCTGATCCGAAACAGTATTGGGTTCTACTACGTTAAAGTAAAAAAATACAACTAACGAAAAAAGTATAAAATGGTATACCGAAAGCGAAAGAATCTTAAGCGAACGAGTAAAACGATATACCTCGTAAAAATCAGTTTTAAATGATGCTACTACCCAAACAACAAAATGTATAAAAGTAAATTGTACAATGGCGTTTGTAGGTAAATCAAATTGAAGGGCAAAAAGTCCAATGATTAATAAATCAATGGTGTAGGCGATTGGCCTTAGATATACCGAATACCTTCCAACTTTTCCTAGCATGCTACTTTATCGGGTAATGTGTTGGCTAAAATCTTTGTGCTCACTTTTTTTGAGGTCTTCTTCAGAAAGTCCTTTAAAATAGCCGTAGGTAATTTTCATCCCTTCAGCCCTTTCCACTTTAGGTTCCCATCCAAGAATTGCTTTCGCCTTAGAAATATCAGGCTGACGCTGCATAGGATCGTCTTTTGGAAGATCTTTGTAAATGATTTTTTGAGTTGTTCCTGTAAGTTTTATAATTTCCTCTGCAAAATCTTTTATAGTAATTTCGTGAGGATTTCCGATGTTTACAGGTTCTGCATAATCTGAAAGCAGCAATCTGTAAATGCCTTCTACTTGATCATCTACATAGCAAAAAGAACGTGTTTGAGAGCCATCTCCAAATACAGTTAAGTCTTCGCCTCTAAGGGCTTGCCCGATAAACGCAGGGATTACTCGACCATCATTTAGACGCATTCTTGGTCCATAAGTGTTAAAGATTCTTACGATTCTAGTTTCTAAACCGTGAAATCTATGGTAAGCCATAGTGATAGATTCTTGAAATCTTTTAGCTTCATCATAAACACCTCTTGGTCCAATTGTGCTAACATTACCATAGTATTCTTCGGTTTGAGGGTGAACCAATGGATCTCCGTAAACCTCTGAGGTACTAGCAATGAGTATCCTTGCGTTTTTTACCTTTGCCAAACCTAATAAATTGTGTGTTCCTAAAGAACCAACTTTTAGAGTTTGAATAGGTATTTTTAAGTAATCAATTGGGCTTGCTGGTGAAGCAAAATGTAAAATATAATCTAAGTCTCCTGCTACATGAACAAATTTAGATACATCATGATGATAGAATTCAAATTGTTCTAAAGGAAATAAATGTTCAATATTTTTTAGATCGCCGGTAATTAAATTGTCCATGCCTATAACATGATAACCTTCTTTAATAAATCGGTCACACAAATGTGAACCTAAAAATCCTGCAGCTCCGGTGATTAAAATTTTCTTCATCTTTCAGTTTTAAGTAAGTTTCTCTAAATAAAGAATTCTGTATTCAGATTACTTTACATCAGCTAGTTTTATTAAATTTTTCTTTAAAAGTCAAAAGTAAGAATTTTGTGTTTCCTACAAGGTATCTTTTGAACATTCTTTTTGGTTCTTGAATAACCCTATACAGCCACTCAAGCCCTATTTTTTGCATCCATTTTGGAGCACGTTTGACTTTTCCTGCAACCACATCAAAGCTACCTCCAACTCCCATTATAAAAGGAATGTTCTTAAAAGCTTCTCTATGTGTATAAAGGAAATTTTCTTTTAAAGGTGAGCTCATGGCTACAAACAATATATCTGCATTTGAGTTTTTTATTTGTTGAACTATTTCAATTTCTTCTTCACTAGTAAAATACCCATTCCTGTAACCTGCGATAATATGTTCACCAAAGATTTTCTTGTACTTTTCTAGCATTGAAACTACAACACGTTCTTCAGCGCCAAAAAAGAAGCAGCGGTAGTTTTTTTGTGAAGAAAGTTCAACTAAATTTTCCATTAAATCTATGCCTGCAACACGCTCCTTCAAAGGTTTACCTAGCCAATTAGAAGCCCAAACTACAGCTTGTCCATCAGCATTTATAAGATCGGCTTGGGTAACACTTTGGCGTAACTTTTCATCATTTTGCATAGCTACCAACTTACCTGCATTGACGACCGTATGGTGCAAAGCTTTCTTGTTTTGAATGTGCTCCTCGATAATATCAAGGGTTTCTTGCATAGTCAAATTATGAATTTTAGTGCCAAAAATATGTATGCTCGTCATACTTGTTTACTAGTTGAAGGTTTTAAATATTGTTGAATTAGTAAGAAGTAAATCAACAATAAATTGATGTATGTATTGTAAAAAAGTTGACCTGCCAATGCTGCAATTACTAAAAGCCCAATGAATAAAACTTGTTGATTTTTTTCTATCAATGGTAATAGCAACTTTTTGAATACAAAAATATAGATTATTGTACCTATAATTCCAAAATGAAGTAAAAGATCTAATAAATCTAATTCAAAATTTTCGATAAATACGTGTCTCCCACCAACAAAGTAATTGATTGACTCCCAGTATTCAGCATAGTAAGCAGTATAATCTATTAATTTTCTTGTTCGAAAGGAGGAAAGAGCAGAAAATAGATTTTCTTCAGTGTATAATTTCGTAAATATTTCTTTTGTAACTTGGAATTTCTCTTTGTAAACCTGACTAACTATAACTAAAAAAGTAGCAAATCCTCCCCCTGCAAGAGCTAACTTCCATGGTTTTATTTGAAGTTTTCTATAGCATATGAGATGAATTGCAACAAAAAGCAAAAACAAAATTGCTGCTTTAGTACCTACCAAAAAAGTACAGATGAATAATGCTACAATTAGAATGTTTGTGTATTT
>SKIG01000021.1 GCA_007116535.1 Psychroflexus sp. | reverse complement strand
GTTAAAAATATTATATATAAAATTGCAAATAAAAGTTTACTCAAAACTTTTAAAAATCAAACTATATTCCCTTATTATCACTTAGTAAGTGATAGTAAAATTAAGCATGTAGAAAATTTATATACTTTCAAAAACAAGTCAAAGTTTAAAAAGGATATAGAAATTTTAAAAAAATATTATACTCCTATTAATCCTGAGAATATTTTAGAAGAAAAAGAGAAAAACAACATGTTTTTACTTTCATTTGACGATGGGTTAAAAGAAATTTATACAGAAATTTATCCAATTTTAAAAGAGCAAAACTTAACAGCTGTTTTTTTTATAAACTCTTTATTTGTTGATAATAATGAAGGTTTATATAAGCACTATATTAGTTTGATTATTTCTCGGTTAGAAGAAATGAATTTTGAAAATGAAAAGCTTAATCAGATTGCTAAGATTTTTTCATTTGATTATCATTCAAATGATGATTTTAAAATTAGTTTGAAAAAAATTAAATATGAGGATAGAGTTAAAGTTATCCAAGTTTTGAATTTTTTAGATATAGATGTTAAAGATTATTTGAAAGAACATTCTCCCTATGTTACAAAAAACCAAATCCAAGAAATGATTAATGATGGCTTCTATTTTGGTGGCCATACTATGTCACACCCGCCTCTAGACCAACTTAATTTTTTAGAGCAAAAGAAGGAAATAATAGACTCAATAAATTGGCTAAAATCCAACTTTAATGTTCAATATTCATTTTTTGCATTTCCCTTTTCAGATAAAATGATTTCAAGAAATCTTATTGCTGAATTATTTGATTATGATAAAAGTTTAGTTTTATTTGGCAATTCGGGCATAAAACAGGATATCGACAAGAGGATAATTCAACGGTTTTCATTAGAGAACCCTTACAAGGAAACAGTTAAGCAAATTATTACAGAAAACCTTTACAAATACTATAATAAATGTATTTTTAAGTATCATATCAAAAGAAAATGATATCAATTAAAAAAATCCACCGAAGAGATGTTCCTGAAATTTTATCCAATGAAAATTTTTGGGAGAACTCTTTTCTTACGATTACAAGGCATAGGCTTATTGCTCATTATTTTAATCCTGTTATAGAAGACAACGATATTGTTTTACTATTGGCTTATTTAGACGATGAATTAGTGGGCTATATGGGGCTTTTTATTGATGTAATCAATTTGAATAATAAAAAACAAAAAATAGGTTGGCTATCAACTTGGTGGGTTCATCCTAAAACTAAGGGCAAGGGAGTTGGAAGAGAAATTTTAAACCAAATGTATCACGAAAATAATGGTAAGATTGGAATTTCTCAGTTTACACCTAGTGCAAAAAGAGTATATGATAAATCCAATTATTTTGTTACCCTCAAGGAAAATAGTGGAATTAAAGCTGTTCTAAGAAGTAATCTACAGTTTGTCTTGCCTGCAATATCTCAAAATTTTAGTTTTTTAAAAAAACAATTATATTCATTAGACAATGTCATCAATGTTCTAGTAAATATCAAACTTTCTATTCAAAGTAAATATTTAAACAGAAAACTTAATCATTTAAAAATTGACTACGTAAATACTATTGATGATGAGTTGTTAGAGGTGATTAGTAAATATAACAGGAAAGATTTATCAAAGAAAGATAAACCCTTTTTTGAGTGGATGAAAAAATATCCATGGGTACAAAGTGCTCCTTTATTAGAATTTACTGAAAAGGGAAACTATCAATTTTCATCGTACGATAATCAGTTTGATTTTTACTATATTAAGATAACTTTAGAGAACAAATGTATTGGGTTTTTAGTGCTTCAAAAAAGAAATTTTGTCTGCAAGGTTCTATTTACATATTATGACAAAGATAAACATGCAGATTTAATTTCTGACGTAATAAAAATGCAAGCACTAAATCAAAATACGAGAGAGATTATTGTTTATGATGAGGCTATCTGCAAAAATTTTAATAAATCTAAGCTATTTCTCTATAAAACTAAGAAAATAAAGCAATCAATCATATCTAAGAAGTTTAATGTACAAAATTTTAAAGAGATTAGGATGAATTTTGGAGATGGAGATTGTTCTTTTGCTTAATTAGTACTAAAGATTTATTCTCAATATAACTGTATATTTACCTCATGCTAGTACCACGAGATCATCAGTATTTTATGAAGCAAGCCCTCGACCAAGCGCACATAGCCTTGGAACGTGGGGAAATTCCTGTGGGTGCTGTTGTGGTTAGCAATGGACAAATTATTGCTCGGGCGCATAATCTCACAGAAACCCTTACAGACGTAACTGCCCACGCCGAAATTCAAGCAATAACAGCCGCCGCTAACTTTTTGGGAGGAAAATACCTGAACAATTGCCAACTTTACGTTACCCTCGAACCTTGTCAAATGTGTGCAGGTGCGTTGTATTGGAGTCAGGTTAGCGAGCTTATTTTTGGCGCTTACGATGCCAAGCGTGGCTACCAAACAATGGGAACGCAACTTCACCCTAAAACCAAAGTCATTGGCGGTATTCTCGAAGAAGAAGCTAGTCAACTTATGAGTGATTTTTTTCAATCCAAGCGGAAAAAATAGGAAATATTCCTTTTTTGTATGGATATATTCCTAATTTTAGCCTATATTTGGATGATTATTGAATACTTCGACACTCAATGAGTATGTTTCACTGAAAATTTTTCGCATGAAAACCGAATTACCTATCGAAATCAAGCGTTTCAAGTCTGTACGAGAAGAGCTTCAACTTACGCAAGTAGAATTTGCGACCGAACTACACATCAAAAACTCAACTGCCGATATCGAACGCGGGCGTACCAAATTATCAGGGCATACGGTCATGTTGCTATTGCAGAAATTCAACATTAATCCGCTTTGGTTGTATGGCGAAAGTGGTCAGAAAAAATTGAGCCTTCAACAAGGAAGTGTCTTGCCAAAGGTTGTGACGGTAGATCCTGCTGAAAATGAAAATATGGTTTTGGTGAACCAAAAAGCAGCAGCGGGTTATCCGCACAACATTCAAGAACAAAGCTGGTACCAACAACTGCCCGCCTTCGATATGCCTATTCCGCAATTTAGGAATGCTACTTACCGAGGTTTTCAGGTGGAAGGCGATTCGATGTTGCCTGATTTATATCCCGAGGATTGGGTATTGGCAAAAGCGGTTGAAAGCCTTCAAGAGGCGAGCAATCATAAAATGTATGTGTTTGTGCTTACCGATTCAGTCTTAGTCAAAAAGCTTCAAAAAACAGAAAACCCAAATGAAGTCATGTTAATTTCGACTAATGCAGCTTATGCTCCTTATTTAGTAAGAGTTTCGCAAATTCAGGAAATGTGGGAAGTAAAAAGTAAGTTAACTTTCAGCTTAAATGAAAATTCAGAAAACTCTATGTTGAAAAAGTTAGAGGCTTCTATGGAAGAGTTAAAAGAACAATT
>SKIG01000145.1 GCA_007116535.1 Psychroflexus sp. | reverse complement strand
GTGGTAAAGAATTCGACTTCGTAATCGATATTTCCGCCAGTGATTTCAACGATTTTAGTGGTTAAATCGAATTCAGTAAATCCAAGTTGGTCTTGGGAAAAGTCACATTCGATAAATACAACAGGCTCGTTGATTTGCGGGGGGATAAGGCTTTCAACTTCAAATTGATTCACTGAAAAACAATTACCATCGAATCTTCTTATATAAATAGTTTCAATAAGCGAAGAAGGAGTATAGTTTTCGGGGTTTTCAATTGTATTTTGGTTGTTTTCAGCATCTTCAAAACTCAAAAAATAGGAAAATGTATCTTCTTCATTGGATTCTTCATCAATTGCGTCATTCAAATCAAACAAAGATTCTTCTAGGTTAGCACATTGAATTAAATTTTGGATTAAAATTGGTTCAGGCGAAGACAATAAATTCAAATCATAAATAAACTCATTGTTTTCTAAGTTGTTTTCTTGGATGGGATTGTTGCCAAATTCATCGGTATTTACACGAATAATTAGTTGAGTGTTGTTAGGAATATCATTTGGTATAGTAACCTCTATGGTCAAGTTTTCACTTTCATCTATAAAAAGTTCTTGTGTTGTAAAACTAGTAGCTAGAAAAAATTCATCTCCGTTTTCATCAATTAGAAAAATTGAAACAGGAACCCCATCGGGTAGTGGGGCAGTGGCGTTTTCATTAAAAACAGTAAAATTAATTTCTAAGTCTCGATTGTCACAAACTTCTTCGCCAATAACATCTGTAATTTCAACTGTGGCATCGGGTAATTCTGTAGAAATACGTGTGACAAAGTTGTGAAAAATCACCCCATCTTGTCCCGAGGTTACTTTTATGTCTATACTTGTATCCCCAACCTCAAGAATACCCTCTGCTAGTTCGAAAAAATCCAAATCCATATTCCAAAGTTGAGCACTTCCTGTCCAAGAATTGGTGCTATTGAAGATATTATTCGGGGGATTTAAAGGAGGGTTTCCAATAATATTTCCATTCACTTGTAGCGTTTCATTAATTGCGACAGTGGCATCGCCTTCCCAAGCAATAAATCCAAGTGTAGAGCCTTCTGTGCTTGCTACATTTAAATTTGAAAGTTCAAAATCTATTTCCTGATTTTGACTACCTACAATCCTAAATCCATTATAAACATTTAGTTGCACGGGGTCAAGCGAAGTGTCTTCATATACAACTAAAATAGCCCAACCCAAGTAATTGAAACCGATTTGACATATTTCAGGATTCATCACTAAATCAAGGTTAATATCTATTCCTGAAAATGTATAATTGTTTGTTATGTTGTTAATTACAAAGTCAGTTACATCTACAAAACCTCCAAAAATAGGAATATCAGCATTAAAGCCTGGAAAGTTTATTGAATAAAAAACATTATTGTTGATTTCAGATTGAAATTCAACACCATTCAAATTTGCATTATAATAATCTGGATTATCTACTTGACCGGTTCCTGACCAGTATAAGTAAGCCCCTACAATTTGTTGGTCGTCTTCTAAATCTAATGTAGCCGATGAAGTTGTTAGAGCGTTGCAAGCTGTTGTAACATTATTTTCTCCAAGATTCATAGTGTTGCCTATCATCACAAAATCATAGGATCCATTAAATTGGGTTAATAAACTAAAGTCTTGTTCCTGACTTTGTATACTTATGTTAAAGAATGAAATTAAAAAGAATAACTTTAAATAGGCTTGTTTCATTGGTATTTGAAAAAGATTAAAACGCTAAAATATCCTAATTAATCAAGACAACGAAATCATTAGAGTTCAATTTAATTTAAAATTTACTTAACGTAAAAAATCTCAACGCTTTTTGTTACACACTTTCGTACTATTTACCGAGCACAGAGTCAGCTTCAATTTTCAAGGCTAATAAATAAACCTAAACTATTCAAATTAGCTCCTAAGCCCCACTAACAACGTGTATACTTCTAGTAGGTAGGCCTGCCTGCCAAAAGCATTCGAGCAGGTTTTTGCAAATCGCTGTTAGTAAACTATTGAGCTTCATTTATCAATTCTTCTAAAGCTTCGAATAGCAATTGCTTTTTTTCTTTGGGCAATTCGGTTTGCTCTAGTCGCTTGTTAAAGACTTCTTGTACTTTCATTTCTTTCAATTGTTTTTCATTTTCATTCAAACTTCCCATTTTTTTGATTTCTTCTTCAAATCGAATTCTATGCTTTACAATCAAAAAATTAGGATTAGAAAAGTTTTCTATGAGTTCGATTAATTGAAAGTTTACTTGTGGGTCATGTTTTTGTTCAACTACTTCAATTTCAATTAAATTTTTCAATGAAATGGAAGAAGATTCAGTAGTTAAACTAAGCAACTTTTCTTTTACTTGAATTAGATTTCCCTTCAATAGAAGCAATTTTCTAAAGCAAGGTATTTCAATTGAAGTGGGGTCAAAGGACTTATTAGTATCTATAATTAAAACTCGTTTTTTTTTTTTTTTTTCACTAAACGATAATTGAATTGGAGATCCACTATAAAATGTGGGTGTAGTTGAATTTACTCGTTGCGGCTTGTGAATATGTCCTAAAGCAATGTAAGAAAAGTAATCACCAAACTGTGATGCTTCAACTGAAGCTTGATTACCAATTTGTATATCTCTTTCGCTTTCTGAAGTAGAAACTCCTTTAGCGAATAAATGTCCCATAGCTATGCATGGAATAGTTGGGTAGTTTTCTTTAGCTAATTTTGCTACATTTTTGTATTGATTTTCTATCCCTTGACGAAGATTAGTTACTCTTTCTTCATAGTTTTTTGCTACTTCATCAGATTGAATTTCATTATTTCTAAGGTAGGGAATAGCAGCAATTACCAAACAGATTTCGTTAGCTTCATTTTTAATTGGAATAAGGGTTTCTTTTAAATCTGATGGTAACCCACCAATCACAGTAATTTCGAATTCTTCAAGTAATTGCTTTGGTGCATTTAACATACTTGGAGAATCGTGATTTCCTCCTGTAATAATTATCTTGACGCCTGTTTTTTTTAGTTTAACTAAGCTTTTGTAATAAATTTTTTGCGCTTCATTAGAAGGGTTCGATAAATCAAAAATATCTCCTGAAATTAAGAGAACATTAATTTTTTCTTTGAAAATTAATTCAACAAGCCAGTTTCTAAACAAGTTGAAATCTTCTAATAAATCTTGCTTATGAAGCTTTTTTCCAATGTGCCAATCTGCAGTGTGAAGAATTTTCATTTGTTGAAATTATAATTGCAAAATAAAAATTTAAATTCACTTTTCCAAAAGCAATTCTACTATTAATTAATTACTTTTGTTGTAAAACCTTCAATATGCATTTACTTATAGTTCATGATAAAAAAATCCCTGTTATCGCTTACGGCGGAATTGAACGTGCGATATGGTATTTGGCAAAGGAGCTAGTGAACTTGGGACATAAAGTTACCTTTCTTGTAAAAGAAGGTTCTTACTG
>SKIG01000211.1 GCA_007116535.1 Psychroflexus sp. | reverse complement strand
GTCGAGGTGAACCATTCAAATCGAAAGGCACTTGTTGTCCCGTTGAGCTATTTCCAATTTCTCGCGCTCCCGAATCTAGTCCAATAAACAACTGATTATTGTTTCTGTTGAAGAAGTCAGGGTTTTGATTGAAAACATTGGCATCAAAGAAAAGTGTATCATCAAAATCGTACAATTCGTCATCAGCGTAGGTTCCCATAAAATCATTGAAACGAATCAATGAATTTTCAAATCGGTAGTTAAATGTAGCGCCATCTGCTTGATTTAAAAGGAATTCTATGTTTTCCGAGCCATAGATAATGCAGTTGCTAAACGTAGCTTCTTCTAAAACAGATAAAAAAAGTTGACTTCCGTTGAAGAAATTATTTTCAATTAATAAAGCAGGAAACTGTCGAAACGAATTTGCCCAATAATTAGAAATGGTAGTATGTCGGAAGTTATATTTTCCTCCTAAAGATAAATTCACAGCAGCCTGACCTGCATTGTGTATCACAGAATTTTCTACATCTACAAAGCCTGTTCTTGCTAAAAGCCCAACATTGGCAGCATTGTAAATTTTAGTGTTTTTTAGTTGAAGCGTAGGATTATTTGTTCCATCATTTGAGTCCATTAAAATTCCCGCGGTCGAGTTTTTAATAGTAACGTAATTAAAAATATGATTTGTACTTCCCGCAGTAAGCCAAATCGTAGCCCATTGACCGGGAATATTACTGAAAATAGGCTCTAATCTATCTCCTTGAAAAATAATTTCATTTTCTTGTAATTCAGCATTTTGACTTAATTCTCCATTGGCATTTATGCTAGCGTTGTTGGCAGCGATAATACCTGAATTTGCATGAAAATGTATACGAGCGCCTGCTTCAATTGTCAGTGTTTTACCACTTGGAACGGCGGCAAATCCGTAAATCACATAGGGCTTTTCATTGGTAAATGTCAAATGATCATCATCTAAGAAAAATCCTGAAATAGAAATTTCTTCATCATCTTCTGTTACCCCTAAAATTAATCTTTCAGTCGTGCCATCTTCAAAGCGTTCAGGAAAGAGGAACACTGCATCTTGTACCATAGTAATTAATTGAACCTTTTGCTTGTTTGCGTCGGTATCAAAATGAATTGCGTCTTCATAGATAAATTGTGTCCCTTGTTGAGAAAGCGCATTAAAATCGGCAGTAACTTCAATAAAAACAAACATACTATCGCGCGCAAGAATTTCAATATCTTCAAAAGTTCTTCCGGGAATTCCATCTACGTTTAGTCTGTAAAGTGAACTTTCATTTTCGCCTAAGGCAATTTTTGGGATGCGTATGTTTTGGTTGCTTCTGTTGTAAACTTTGAATTGATACGTACTTGAAGAAATATTAGAAAAAACAGTATCTAAAAAAATAGTATCTTTAGAAAATTCCAATTCTCCTGTGCTAGGGACGCTTGCAAAATCTTCTCTACATCCCACCAAAGCAAAAAAACTGAGCAAGGCAAAAGCGTATAGAAATCGAATTATTATAGTAAGTGTATTCATTCAGTTAAAAAAAAAGGTTTTAGGCCTATAATCGAAAACGAAATTATTGGGGGATTATTTTTCTACGATGCTAACTTCAAAAAGTTTATCCCAATTTTTACCCGTCACAAATAAGCGTTGAGTTGGCGCATGGTAGGCAATACCGTTCAAAACATCTTTTTGAGGGCTCTCAATCAAATCTCGTAAACCTCTAAAATCTATTATTGCTTCAACCGCTCCGTTAGATGGATTGATGATGGCTTCACCATCTTTTTGATAAGTGTTTGCATAGATTTTTCCCTCAATCCATTCCAATTCATTGAGTCTTGTTGAGGTTGATTTGTGTGTGGTTGGTTGGATATAGCTCAATTCTTCCATAGTTTCGGCATCCAAAAGCCAAATTTTGTCTGTGCCGTCGCTTTTATAAAAAACTTCGCCATCATTACATAAACCCCATCCTTCTTGACTTTCTTGGTATTTGAAATAGCCTAGTTTTTCAAAATCAGAAATAGCATAGGTAAATCCTCTTTTGTATCTACGCCACTCCAGTTGCCTAATTTTTCCATTGAGAATACTCAAACCTTCTCCAAAAGCATCGTCAGGTAAATTGATTTTTTGAAGCACTTCCCCAGTTTCGTAATTTACTTTTCTTAGTGAAGATTGCTTGTATTGACCTGTACTTTCATACAAAGTATCTTGATAAAATTCAAGTCCTTGTGTATAGGCATTTGGGTCGTGAGGATAGGTGTTGACTATCTCGTAGCTGTAAACTTTCGGCTTTGTATTATTTAAAATAAGTACATTAGCTTCAACAGGATAGGAATTTTTGTCTGAAAAGACTTTTGCTTTTATGCTGTGATTTCCTAAGTGAAGGTTTTTTGTTTCAAGTTGAAAATTTCTTTCTTCAAAAGTGAAATTTTTTCCTTGTAATTCAACTTCAACCTTGCTTATTTTCTTACCTGTGATAGCTTGTATTTGAACTTCAATTACTTCATTTAAGCTAACTTTCTGTTCATTATTATCAATTTTTAATACAAAATGAACTGTTTTTTCATCTTCACAAGCAACGAAGAAAAAGGCTAAAAAAAATAGAATCAATAAGTTATAAATGCGCATTTGGTATTCGTTTAGAATAGGTTGCTAAGGTATGAAAATAGGCTCAAAAAATCTTGTTATGAGTAATAAAGATTGTATATTTGCACCGGCAAGTCCTACACAACCAGCTCCTGTCGAATCCCCCAGGGTGGGAACGCAGCAAGGGTAGATGGTCGTAGCGGTGTGATGTAGGTCGCTTGCCATTTTTTATGCTCGAAACTTTCGTCTTTTATCTTATCCTATCAACTATTTATTTATCCAAAAATGTTTCTTAAAAACGAAATCACTTCACAAATCGCTGGCAAATATGATTTATTTAATAGCTTTGTAGTTCAAATCTATTTGACGTAGATTTCAGAAAATAAGAAAATTTGTTTGCAGTTTTAGACATTGAATCCACAGGCGGAAAGTATAACGAAGAAGGTATTACTGAGATTGCTATTTATAAATATGACGGTCATCAAGTGGTCGATCAGTTCATTAGTCTAGTCAATCCTGAGCGAAAAATTCAATCTTTTGTGGTTGGTCTTACGGGAATCAATAATGAAATGCTTCGGAATGCCCCTAAATTTTATGAAGTAGCCAAACGAATCGTCGAAATTACCGAAGATTGTGTTATCGTAGCGCATAACGCTAAGTTTGATTACAGGATTTTGCAAACAGAATTCAATCGCCTTGGATATGACTTTCAGCGAAAATCTATTTGTACTGTCGAGCTTTCCAAGCGTTTACTACCCGATGTAAAGTCTTATTCCTTAGGTAAGTTGGTCAAAGAGTTGGGCATACCTTTAGCTGGAAGACACCGGGCTTCTGGAGATGCTTTGGCAACAGTACAACTTTTCGAAATTTTGTTGGCAAAAGATTCAACAAAAACAGTCATACAAGAAGCCAT
>SKIG01000210.1 GCA_007116535.1 Psychroflexus sp. | reverse complement strand
TTAGTTCACTCTATTGCTTGTGACCAAAAGAAAATGTTCCCTTGTTCTGTTTACCTGGAAGGTGAATACGGTTTAAACGATATTTGCTTGGGTGTACCTGTAATTTTAGGTAAAAACGGAATCGAGAAAATTGTAGAAGTAAATATTTCTGATGCTGAAAAACAACATTTAGCTGAAAGTGCTGAGGGTGTAAGAAGCGTCAACGATTTGTTAGAAGTATAGTTAGTAAAAAATAAAATTTTTAGATAAAGCCTTCAAGTCCTTAATATTAGTGGATTTGAAGGTTTTTTTATGGCTTAAAAATATCCTAAAATAAAATTGTCATTTCTTTCCTGAAAGCCTATATTTGTCCGTTTTTTATAATAAATTTATTAATACACACAAATAATGCACAATAAGGGATTAATTAAAGTTTTTGCAATTTTGTTTGCCTTGGTAAGTATTTACCAACTTTCCTTCACTTTTATTGCTAGTAGCGTAGAAGGTAATGCTGAGAATTTTGCGGCTAATAAAGTTGCTGAATCAGTAGAAGATTACGCTGAAATCCGTGAAGAGGTTGTCAAAAGTTACCTTGATTCGGTGGCTAATTTGCCTTACTTCGCAGGAATAACTTATTCTTCTGCAAAAAACAAAGAACTGAACAAAGGTCTTGACTTAAAAGGAGGTATCAATGTTATTCTTCAAATTTCTGTTAGGGATTTACTTACAGGAATGGCAAGTAACTCAAGAGATGAAAATTTCATTGCTGCTTTAGATGCAGCTTCAGCAGCTCAACGAAATTCATCTAAAACTTACTTGGAATTATTTTTTGAAGAATTCGATAAAATTGAAGGTGCTAGATTAGCTTCACCAAGCATTTTTGCGAACAAAGCTTTCAGAGATGAAATCAACTTTGAAATGTCTAATTCAGAAGTTAGACCAATCATAAGAAGAAGAGTCGATGAAAGTATTACTTCTGCATTTGAAGTATTGAGAGAACGTATCGATAGATTTGGGGTAACACAACCAAATATTCAGCGTTTAGGAAATTCTGCTCGTATTTTGGTTGAATTACCTGGTGCAAAAGATATTTCTCGAGTACAAAAACTGTTACAAAGTACCGCTCAATTAGAATTTTGGGATGTGTACCGTGCTCAAGATATGAATCAGTTCATGTTTGCTGCTGACCAAGTTTTAGCACAGAGAAATCAATCCCAAAAAGATACCGATTCAACTGAAGAAGAGTCAGAAGATGAGTCAGACGATCAAGAAATTGATGATCTTGAAGAGTTACTAGCAAACGCTGATGAAGAAGATGATTTTTCAGTTACCAACCCACTTCTTAGTTTAGTACAAGGTGGCGGTAACCCACAAGGTCCTGTAATTGCTTATTTTGCAGTTTCAGACACTGCTCAAGTGATGAGCTACTTAAGAGACCCTGAAGTAATTGCACAACTACCACAAGAACAGCGCTATGCTAAGTTTGTATGGGGCAAACAAGCCGCCGATAGTGAAGTTCTTGAACTGTATGCACTTAAAGGTAACAGAAACAATGAGCCTCAGTTAAGTGGTGGAGTAGTTTCCAATGCTAGTCAAACTTATGACCAAGTTGGTAGAGTAGCTGTTTCTATGCAAATGGATAGAAAAGGAGCTCGTATTTGGGAAGAAATGACAGGAAGAGCTTTCCAAAATAGAACCCAAATTGCTATTGTACTTGATGATGTGGTGTACTCAGCGCCAGGTGTAACTTCAGGAGCTATTTCAGGTGGACGTTCAGAAATTACAGGAGACTTCACCGTAAATGAGGGAAAAGATTTAGCAAACGTACTTAGAGCAGGTAAACTTCCTGCAAAAGCAGATATTATCCAAAGTGAGATTGTTGGCCCATCTTTAGGTCAAGAAGCTATTGATGCAGGGATTAACTCGTTTGTAATTGCACTTATTTTTGTGTTGATATGGATGATTTTCTATTACGGGAAAGCAGGTATTTACGCAGATATTGCTTTGGTGGTTAATATTTTATTCATCTTTGGTATTCTTGCAGGTATTAGCGCTGTTTTAACCTTACCTGGTATTGCAGGTATCGTTCTTACCATTGGTATGTCTGTAGATGCTAACGTACTTATTTTTGAACGTATACGTGAAGAACTTCAAAAAGGAAAGGAACAAGCATTGGCTATAAGCGATGGTTTCAAAAATGCTTTGTCGTCTATTTTAGATGCAAACATTACCACAGGTCTTACGGGGCTAATCTTACTAGTATTTGGAACAGGTCCTGTAAAAGGTTTCGCTACCACATTATTAATAGGTATTGCCACTTCATTGTTTACAGCAATCTTTATCACTAGAATTTTAATTGATGGTTACGGTAAAAATGGAAAATCACTTGCTTTCTCAACAGCAGCAACTAAAAATTTCTTAGCAGGATTATTTGTAAACTTTTTGTCTAAGAGAAAGATTGCTTACGTTATCTCAGGTGTGCTTGTAGTGTTGAGTATTGTATCACTTTCTACAAATGGTCTTAACCAGGGGGTTGACTTTGTTGGAGGAAGAACCTATACAGTTCGTTTTGACCAAGCAGTTAATTCAGTAGAATTAGAATCCAAAGTATTTGAAGCTCTAGGAAACGCAGAGGTAAAAACTTTTGGTTCGTCTAACCAAGTTAGAGTTACTACTAATTATAAAGTAGATAACGAAGACACGGCTGTAGAAGATGAAATCCAAGAGATACTTTACAACGCTTGGAAAGGTATGCTACCACAAGGACTTTCTTATGATCAATTCCAAAGTGGAACTGACGCTGAATACGGAGTGATGTCTTCGATGAAGGTTGGACCTACCGTTGCAGACGATATCAAAAGAGCTTCTTATTATGCTATTTTTGGTTCATTAATCGCGGTATTCTTCTACATATTGTTACGTTTTAGACGTTGGCAATTTAGTTTGGGAGCTGTTGTGGCGGTAACGCATGATGTTTTAATTGTATTAGGTATATTCTCATTTACTTACAGCTTTATGCCGTTCAACATGGAAATTAACCAAGCTTTTATCGCTGCGATTCTTACAGTAATTGGTTACTCATTAAACGACACCGTGGTTGTATTTGACCGTGTAAGAGAGTTCTTTAAAGAGCATCCAACATGGCATTTAAGTAAAATCGTTAACTATGGTATTAGTGGTACTTTAAGTAGAACATTAAATACCTCGTTAACTACTCTTGTTGTACTTGTCGCCATCTTTGTTTTTGGAGGTGATAGTGTTAGAGGATTTATGTTTGCATTGATTATTGGTGTCTTAGTTGGTACTTATTCATCGGTATTTGTTGCAACACCAATCATGTACGATACAGCAATCAAGAAAGGAATCGACTTAAGCGATAAAAACGCAAAAGAAGATGAGGAAGAAGAGGAAGATGAATTAGCAGGAGCTAAAGCATAATAACTTCTCAATATAATAGTTTAAGCCCTTGCGAAAGCAGGGGCTTTTTTGTGAAAATATTTGTCTGCTAATTT
>SKIG01000255.1 GCA_007116535.1 Psychroflexus sp. | reverse complement strand
TTAATGTGCTAATGTACTAATGTAAAAATGTGTTAAAGTGCTAATGTGTTAATGTGCTAATGTTATGCTAATCTGATAACCTGACTGAAAGACGCTAAGAGAGAAGATGAAAGGTTTGAACTTTGTTTAGCTTCGAGCTTGCCTGCACTGAGCGATTGTCGAGGTGTCAAGAAGTGAAATCAGGACGAACTCAGTTTTTTTAGCTTTGACCCCTTCAGCTATGTTATAGCTTCGAGCGGAGTCGAGAAGTTGGTTTAGCACAGGCTCTGTCGAGAAGTATATGATTCTAAAATGAGCTTTTTTATAAAAATAATTGAAAAGTCTCGATAATAGATTTGAATAAGAAATTTGAAATAAAATATGATACTAGTAATAGATAATTACGATTCGTTTGTGTACAATTTAGTCCATTACTTAGAGGAATTTTCTTCTGAAGTGGTAGTCAAAAGGAACGATGAAATTAGCCTTGAAGAAGTAGCTAACTATGATAAGCTGTTACTTTCTCCAGGACCGGGAATCCCTGACGAAGCAGGATTACTAAAAGAAATTATTCGTTCTTACGCAGGAAAAATCCCTATGCTTGGTGTTTGCTTGGGTCAACAGGCAATTATGGAAGTCTTTGGTGGCAAACTCGAAAATTTATCCCGAGTGTACCACGGCATTGCTACTGAAATAGAGCGAAGTGTGGAAGATGAAATACTCTTTAAAGGCTTACCCAACAAATTTGAAGTTGGCAGATACCATTCTTGGGTAGTAGAAAAATCGCTACCTGATGTGTTAGAAGCTACCTCTTATGATAGTGAAGGAAATATTATGTCAATTCGCCATAAAGACTTAGACATACGAGCAGTTCAATTCCATCCTGAGTCAGTCCTCACTCCACATGGAAAGAAAATAATAGAGAATTGGGTGAAGAAATAAGAATATCGAACAGAGAATATCGAAGTAAGAAGTAACAAATTTTAAATTTGAATTAAGAAATAACTTAGATGAAACAGACCTTATCAAAACTTATACAACACGAACAGCTTAGTAAAGAAGATGCCTTTCAAGTATTGGTGGATATTGCTAGTAAAGAGTATGACCAAGCAAGTCTTGCGGCATTCCTTACGGTCTTTATGATGCGGAAAATTAGTTTAGATGAGCTAAGAGGGTTTAGAGAAGCTCTGCAAGAGCTTTGTATCCGAGTTGACATTGCCGAATACAATGCTATGGATGTATGTGGAACAGGTGGAGACGGCAAAAATACGTTCAACATTTCTACCCTTGCAGCATTCGTCATAGCTTCGGCGGGAATTCCTGTTGCAAAGCACGGGAATTATGGAGTTTCGTCTGTAAGCGGAAGCTCCAATGTATTAGAATACCTTGGAATTGAATTCAAAAAAGAAACAGATTTTCACAAAAAATGTCTCGACAATGCGGGTATATGTATTCTTCACGCTCCCCTATTCCACCCTGCCATGAAAGCTGTTGGTCCTGTTCGTAAATCGCTTGGATTAAAGACGTTTTTCAATATGCTTGGCCCTTTGGTGAACCCAAGTTTCCCTAAAATTCAAATGGTGGGTGTTTTCAATTTAGAATTGCAACGCATGTATGCCTATCTATTTCAACAAGAAGAAAAAAAATACAGCATTGTCCATGATTTAGAAGGTTATGATGAAATTTCACTTACAGGAAAAACCAAGATTTTTCAGCAAGAAAAAGAACTTCTGCTAGACCATGAAAGCTTTGGTGTATCATCAAAAATTGAAGTTTCTGCTATTTTTGGAGGTGATACTGTAAAAGAGGCTGCTCGACTCTTTACCCAAATTATTTCAGGTAAAGGAACTGATGCTCAGAACAATGTTGTAGCAGCAAATGCAGCGCTAGGAATTAGTACTGCGACAGAAAAAAGCTTCGAAGATTCCTTTCAGCTTGCGATGGAAAACCTTGTGAACGGAAAAGCCTTAGCAACATTTAATCAACTAAAATCACTTCAATAAATGCATATTTTAGACAAAATATACCACTATAAAAAACAGGAAGTCGCCCTACGAAAAAAACAAACTTCTATAGAAGAATTGAAGCAGAAGATATTTTTTAGCAGAACTTGTTTCTCTATTGAAGCAGCCTTGAAAAATTCTTCAAGTAAAATTATTGCTGAATTTAAACGAAAATCACCAAGCAAGGCTAACATCAATTTGGATGCAAAAGTATCTGAGGTAGTTCCTGCTTATGAAAAGGCGGGAGCTGCAGGAATTTCAGTTCTGACCGACGAACATTTTTTTGGTGGCTCTTTAGAGTTTCTTTTTGAAGCTAGAAATGCGGTGAATGTTCCTTTATTACAAAAAGATTTTATAGTTGATCCTTACCAAATCTATGAAGCGAAAGCTTATGGTGCAGATTTTATTCTATTAATCGCTGCAGTCTTGAGTATGCAGGAAATTCAGCAATTTTCTACTTTAGCACAAGAATTAGGCTTGGAAGTTTTAGTAGAAGTTCACGACGAGGAAGAATTGCAAAAAGTTTTCTTTACAAGTATAAATCTTATAGGTGTCAACAATAGGAACCTAAAAACTTTTGAAGTAGACATTGCTAAAAGTAAAGAATTGATGCACCAAATTCCTAGTGAATTCGTTAAAATTACAGAAAGCGGAATAGATTCAATAGAATCATTTCGTTTTTTGAAAGAAGCGGGATTTGAAGGTTTCCTCATGGGGGAGAAATTCATGAAAGAACAACAACCAGGACAAGCATTAGAAAATTTTATTCAACAAGTTAGTTAAATATATTATGAATCAATTAAAAATTAAAGTTTGTGGATTAAAATACCCCAAAAATCAGGAATTGATTACCTCTCTTCCGATTGATTATGCGGGCTTTATCTTTTATAAAAAATCCCAACGTTATACTTTACGCATCAGCGAAAAACTACCTGAGCATATTCAAAAGGTTGGAGTTTTTGTGAATGCTCCTCAAGAAGATATTATTTCTTCCATAAGAAAGTATAAATTGGATATAATTCAATTACATGGAAACGAAAACATACCTGAAATTCAGGTTTTACGCGAAAAATTAATTGAAAAAAATCTTCACTTTACTCAACTATGGAAGGCAATTAACATCAAAAATGAAAGTGATTTGGAGTTGGCCAAACTATACGATAATTATGTAGATGTCTTATTACTTGACGCAAAGGGGGCATTACCCGGAGGAAATGGAATCAGGTTTGATTGGAATTTACTAAACAACCAAGATTTTACAAGTCCACTGATGCTAAGCGGGGGAATCAAAATTGACCATACAGAAGAAATTGAAGCGCTTGCCCATAATAACAAAATTTGGGGAGTAGATATCAATAGTGGTTTTGAAGTGAATCCCGGACTCAAAGATTGGGCGAGAGTAAAAAGATTTGTAGAAGATGTGAAAGCAATAAGCTTTTCTGAAGTTGATTAAAAAATTAAAATTTTAGCTATGATAAAAGATGGTTATTACGGTGAATTTGGAGGGGCGTTTATTCCTGAGTTACTTTTT
>SKIG01000073.1 GCA_007116535.1 Psychroflexus sp. | reverse complement strand
TTATGAATAATTCGGGTTAAATGGCTTATAGTAGTTACCTACAATCAAAACTATTTTAAAATACAGCTTCTTCGCTAAAACCTGATATGTGTCATTTTTTAAGCTTTGGTTAACACATACTTTTGCTCACAAAATTAAATATATGAGTGTCATTTACGGTTTATTAGCAATCAGCGTAGTAGTAGCGGTAATTTTTTTGGTGGTATTTATCCTTTCTGTAAGAAGTGGACAATACGACGATAGCTATACTCCTTCTATACGTATGCTTTTTGAAGACGAACTAGTTTCTGAGACTCCTAATTCTACTAAATCAAACAAACAAAAAAAGTAATACTATGGAAGTACAACAGTTTCATTACGATAATAAGATCGTAAAAAAGTTCCTCTACGCTACCATTCTTTGGGGTGTAGTTGGTATGGCGGTTGGCTTATTATTAGCCTTCATGTTTCTTTTTCCAAACCTAACAGACGGAATCTCTTGGCTGAGTTTTGGAAGATTAAGACCACTACATACCAACGCGGTAATTTTTGCCTTTGTGGGGAACGCTATCTTTGCGGGGGTGTATTATTCTTCGCAGCGTTTGCTAAAAGCCAGAATGTTTAGCGATGCATTAAGTAATATTAACTTTTGGGGTTGGCAGCTTATTATTGTTGCTGCTGCAATTACACTTCCGTTAGGTTTTACTAGTTCTAAAGAGTATGCCGAGCTTGAATGGCCAATCGATATTGCTATTGCCATAGTTTGGGTAGCTTTTGGTTGGAACTTAATTGGTACTATCCTAAAAAGAAGACAGCGTCACCTGTACGTAGCTATTTGGTTTTACCTAGCTACTTTTGTTACGGTAGCCGTACTTCATATATTTAACTCGTTAGCTTTACCAGTAAGTGCTTTAAAGTCTTACTCTGCTTACGCAGGAGTACAAGATGCCTTAGTACAATGGTGGTATGGTCACAATGCGGTTGCATTTTTCTTAACTACTCCTTTCTTAGGCTTGATGTACTATTTTGTGCCTAAAGCAGCGAATAGACCTGTGTATTCTTACAAGTTATCGATAATTCACTTTTGGTCGCTAATCTTTATTTACATCTGGGCGGGACCTCACCATTTATTGTACTCAGCTTTACCAGATTGGGCGCAAAACTTAGGAGTTACTTTCTCTGTGATGCTTATTATGCCTTCTTGGGGTGGTATGATTAACGGTTTGTTGACGCTTCGTGGTGCTTGGGATAAAGTGCGTACAAGTCCTGTGTTAAAATTCATGGTAGTTGCTATTACAGGTTACGGTATGGCGACCTTCGAAGGACCAATGCTTTCACTTAAAAACGTAAATGCCATAGCACATTTTACCGATTGGATTATTGCGCACGTTCACGTAGGAGCATTAGCTTGGAATGGTTTCTTAACTTTTGGTATGATTTATTACCTAATTCCTAAATTATTCAAAACTAAACTTTATTCAATAGGATTAGCAAATACCCACTTTTGGTTAGGAACACTAGGTATTGTATTGTACGCTTTACCTATGTATGTAGCAGGATTTGTTCAAGCCTTAATGTGGAAAGACTTCAATCCTGATGGAACTTTAGTATACGGTAACTTCCTAGAAACAGTTTCAGAAATTATGCCCATGTATTGGATGCGAGCAATTGGAGGAAGCTTATATATCGTTGGTATGTTTGTTCTTTTATACAACGTAATTATGACTGTTCGTTCAGGTTCACCTGTTGAAGATGAACTTGCTGAAGCAGCGCCTCTAAAAAGAATCAAGAGTGGTAGATTGGTCGGAGAAGGTTTCCATACGTGGTTAGAAAGAAAACCTGTTCAGTTGACAATTTTAGCTACAATTGCCATTTTAATTGGAGGTATCGTACAGATTGTACCCACTATGTTGGTAAAATCTAACGTGCCGACTATTACAAGCGTGCAGCCTTACACACCTCTTGAGTTAGAAGGTAGAGACTTGTACATAAGAGAAGGTTGTGTGGGATGTCACTCTCAGATGATACGTCCTTTCCGTTCTGAAGTAGAGCGTTACGGTGAATATTCAAAAGGAGGGGAGTATGTATATGATAGACCATTCCTTTGGGGAAGTAAACGTACAGGGCCTGACTTGCTTCGTGTTGGAGGTAAATATTCAGACAATTGGCATTTCAACCACATGTACGATCCACAAAGTACGAGCTCAGGTTCTATCATGCCGGCATATCAATGGCTTGTAAAGAACAAATTAGATAAGTCTAAGACGGAAGCTAAATTGAATACCATGATCAAATTAGGTGTTCCATATTCAGAAGAAGATGTGGCGAATGCGCAAAATCAAATGAATAAGCAAGGGGCTCAAATTGAGAAGAACCTTTATAACGATCCTGAATTTGTAAGAGCTTACGAAGCAGAACGCAAGTATGCGCAAGAAAATGGTTTAGACTTTATCGAAATGAAAGATAGAGAGATTGTTGCCATGATTGCTTACTTACAGCGATTGGGAACAGATATCAAGATTGTTCAACCTGAGGATGCTACGGCAAACAATTAAAATCTAGTTACAATGAAATTTGCAAAACAATATTTAGAAACTATAGAGGGGGTGTCTTTATACCCGATTATCTCTCTGCTTATATTCTTTGGATTTTTTGTATTGCTTTTTTGGTGGGTGTTTACCGCCAGAAAAGAGTACATAGATGCAGTGAGTCAAATGCCCCTCTTAGATGAGGAAAACACAGAAGAACAAACCTTTAAACAACCAAAACAATGAAATTAGGATCATTTTTAAGAATCATATTTTTTGTTGTCATAGCATGGATTGGTGGCGAATACTTACTAGCGACTGAAAGTGGTCAGTGGGCAATTATCGAACATCCATTTTTAGCCGTATTTATTGGAATAGTTTTTCTGTTTGCATTGGCAATTGAAGCATCTATTTCTTCACTGAAAAATATTATGTACTTAAGTCTTTCTGAGGAAGCTAGAGAGCGCTACGATGCGCAAGAAGAGGCAAGAAAGTTCGAATGGGAAACTAAGTTGGTAGCTTTTATGCAAAGTATGACCAAATCGAAAGACATCGAAGAAGAAGATACCATTATACTGGATCACAACTACGACGGCATCAAAGAATTAGACAATCGTCTTCCGCCATGGTGGTTATACGGTTTCTACCTCACTATCATTTTTGCTGTAGTCTATTTGGTGCGTTTCCATGTAATTGGCGATTATACGCAAGCTGAAGAATACCAAAATGAAGTGGCAAAAGCCAAAATCGAAATTGAAGAATACTTAGCAACGGCAAAAGATATTATCAATGTAGATAATGTAGTAGCATTAGATGATGCTTCAGATTTAGCCATAGGTGAAAAAATATATACACAAAGTTGTGTGGCTTGTCACCGAGCTGATGGTGGAGGTGGAATTGGCCCCAACCTAACCGATGAACATTGGATTTTAGGTGGTGGAATCAAAAATATCTTTAACACTATTAGTGAAGGAGGTCGTCCCGGAAAGGGAATGGTAGCTTGGAAAAC
>SKIG01000243.1 GCA_007116535.1 Psychroflexus sp. | reverse complement strand
GTTTTCAGCAACTTCTTTTGGGTCGTTGGTTAAGTCTTGTTTTAGTTGTTCATCTACCTGCGGATTTGCTCCTCTTTTTGCAGTTCCTTTGATGGGTTGAGAGATGATTTTTTGCCTTTCTTTCTTTAAATAGCGTTCAGGACTCGCACAAAGTGCAAATCTATCTTCAATTTTCACAAAAGAAGCAAAAGGCGGTGCCGAAATTCGATTCAATTCTTTATAAGTTTGGATTGGATCAATCAGCGTGTTTTCAGCAAAAAACTCTTGACAAAAATTAATCTCGTAAATATCGCCACGTTGAATGTGCTTCAACAATGCGTTTACTTTCTCAAGATAGCTTGTTTTGCTAATTTTAGATTGAATTTTAATCGATGATTCTGAAACTTCATCTGAAATTAAAAAACCTTGAATTTCTTCAAAATCAGAATCTATTTCATCATCCACCATTATTAAGTATTCAAAATGAAGTTGAAAACCTTCTAAGCGAATAATTTTTTGGGGTTGAAAGAAATATAATTCAGGAAAACAAAGTCCGTCATCTCCATTTGAATGAAGGTGTTCTGTGTCGTTTTTTAAATCGTAACTCAAGTAGCCAAATAACCAATCTTTGGTGGTTTGTTGGTATGCATTAAGCTCGCTAAACGCATTCCACGAATCGGTTTTTATAGCTGTAAACTCATCTACAGCAACTAGCGTATCCACGGAGTGATAGGGTTGAGGGTGATTGTTAGAATCCAAGTAAAAGGCTACGTCAAACTGATTTGCCCAATGCAGCAACTTTGTTTTTATGTCTTGGTAATCTGAAACATCAAATGTCTTTTTACTCCTCACTAATTCACGAAATTTTGTTCAAAATTACTCACTAAATCGTTGATGCCAATGGTGAGTATTTCATTGGTCACTTCGTTTTTAGTCGTATCGAAATTCTTTTGAAATGAAGGAAATGTAAAACTATCCGTTATATCTGCACCAAACCTGAAAAAGTAATGGTCTCTTACAAATTCAAGTGCGCTTTTACCTCCTCTTTCTCCCGGTGAAGTACTCATTAATAAGACTTTTTTGCCTTGTAGAAATTTAGGATTTATTCGAGACATCCAATCGAAGTAATTTTTAAAAAATGCAGAAACGTTACTATTGTGTTCACTTACTGAAACAATTAGTCCGTCAGCAGTGGCAATTTTTTCGTACACAAATTGTGTGTTATGCGGAATTCCACTTTCTTTTTCTATATCGTAAGAATACATAGGTACATCAAAATGGCGCAGTTCAATAAGTTCGACTTCCGCCATAGTAATTTTATTGGCAATACTACTAACCAACAGATGGTTAATAGAGTTAGAGGCATTAGAGCCGGCAAATGCAAGTATTTTTTTCATGGTATAAAATTCAAATCAAAATTACGTTTTTAAACAGGTAATTATAAAAAATATAGATTTATTTAATTTAATCAATATATTCATCGTCAGTTGGGATTGGTTCGTCATTCATGAATGCTTCAAAAGACCCAATTGGTGCAAAGTCTATATAAAATGTTAAATAATCATTAGTTTTTCTCCAAATTTTCAACGAGTCTGTTCCTTTTTTAAATAGCCATTCTCTTGTTACTTTTGTACGCTCGTTCAAACCTAAAACATCTATTAGTAACCATTGACCTAAAGCATTTTGACCAAATAACCTACCATTTTTATCTCTCTCTGTAAGGCTACCTGATTGAAAATTCTTCAAGTTATCTCCTGTAATTAAGGCGGGGATGGTATCACCATTGGGCAATATTAATTGAAACCTAACTTCGGGTCTTTTTTCTTTTTCTTTTTTGTATTTTATTCTATCCTCGATTATTTTGATTATATTTTTAGAAAAAAAATCGGGAAACTTATGATGAAACTCTTTTGGTATTGGTATGTAAATTTCATTTAAAGGTCTTGGAGCATTTGTGTTTTTGTTTTTTGGAGCAGCTCTCCATGCATTTAATCCTGACTTATCCTCAACTTCTTTTGTTCTGTATGAATATAAAGGTAAATAAGCTTCTATTATATCTTCTTCAATTTTATCCTCAGTTTCATCAATTAAATTTAGATAAGACTTTAATAGAAAATCAAATGGGTCGTTAATAATATCGACACCAAACTCTGAAACAACAAAATTATCCTTATTTGAAGAGTCAAACTTTTGCCATATTTGAGAATCTCCAAATGTAAATTTATATTCTTTCTTTCCGTCAAACCAAAATAACGCTGTTTTTGTTAATTCTAAATTGGATAAATTGTTAGTATCAATTAATGGATAATCACATTCGTTAATTAAGAATTTACCTTTATCTCTTGTTATATAATGATAGATATTGTTTTCTTCTTTAAGTCCTAAGCGATTATAATCTATTCGCATTTTTTCATTCTTTATACTTGAAATTTTAAATGCTAAAGATTCTAAGCCTTCTTCTTGACTACGTCTAATCTCGTTTTGGTATCTTTTTAACTGCATTACTTTTTGGAATGATGGTCTGCTACTCATCCAAGTTTTTAAACCAATACCAATTCTAGTTTCACCAAATATAGATAGAACATCGTGAGGGGTATTTCCAATATCTACATTTTCACAATTGAAAGCTCTTGCGTAAACAGTTTCTTGAAATTTTGAATCCAAGTAAGGAATTAGCTCACCTTTTTTTTGCCTAAACAAATTTGTCAAAGCTCCATATACTTTCAAAAAAGTGATATATAGATTTTTTTGTTCATTTGTATATTTCTCCCAAACACTCATAGCACCTCTAAAATTTCTCTTCCGATTCGTTCAATAAGTGGTGTAGTAACGGAATTACCTGCTTGCATGTATAATTTACTATTGGCAATTTTAGGTAAGACAAATTTATCAATTGGATAACCTTGAAACGCAAAGCACTCTTTAGGAGTCAATTTTCGTATTCCGTAATTGTCTTTTATTAAAGGAACATTATGTCCGCCGGAACCCATATTAGCTGTTAAAGTTGGGCAAACATTACTTTTATTTTCTCTTACATACACTCTTCTCCATTGATAAACAGTGTCTTTATTTTTCATAGTATCAGACAGTACGGGATAATACATGTGTTCGGGCGAATAATAATATTTACTATCTAACTTTTCTTTATCTAGTACCGAATGAATGGATTTTGTTAGCTTAATTTTTGATGGAAATTTAAAATTAGTGTTTTTCGGAACTTGATCAGGATCAAAAGCAACAATAAAAATCCTCTCTCTATTTTGAGGAATATTTGCGTGAGTCATTGAGTTTAAAACGTCATAAAAAACTTTGTACCTTAATTTTTTTTCTAAAATTTCTAATATTACTTGAAAGGTTTTTCCTTTATCGTGGGAAACTAAGTTTTTTACATTTTCTAAAAATACAACCTTTGGTCTGTGTTTTTCAACAATTTTTTCAATTTCAAAAAATAAGGTACCCCTTGTATCTGAAAAACCTTTTTGATAACCTGCAATTGAAAATGCCTGACACGGAAAACCCGCGCATAAAACGTCAAATTTACTTGG
>SKIG01000149.1 GCA_007116535.1 Psychroflexus sp. | reverse complement strand
CAAACCACATCCAACTCAAATGAAGAGCAGCTAGATGAATTAGACAATCCACGATTTGAGCTTAGCATTAATGCCTTATATCTACTTTTAGGTGGTTTTGAAATTAGGTATGAACACTTACTAAGCGAAAGTTCTTCCGTAGGAGCACTTGGATATTATAGATATGACAGTGACTTTTGGGAATTAAAATCAGAGTTATCAGGATACTACAGACACTACTTTAGTAGAAATTATGCAAGTGGTTTTTATGGTGAAGCTTTTGTAAGTTATAATACTATGGACGAATATTATTGGGCAAACAGAGATGAACTTAGCCATAATTTTGGAGTAGGTTTTAGCTTTGGATATAAACTTATTTCAAAAGAGAACTTACTTTTAGATCTAGGTTTAGGCCTTGGTAGAAATATTATTTCTTCAAAATATGACGATTGGTTTTTTCCACGTATTAACATCAGTTTCGGTTATCGTTTCTAAATACATTTTTGAAATTTGACAAAATACTTGTTGGTTTATTAATAAATCAACAAGTATTTGTATTTTAGCAGGCAACTTATTTACATTCTTTCAATTATTCAACATATGGATTTAAAATTCAATAAAAACGAAGATCATAACAAACTTCTTGTTTCAGAATTGCACCACAAACTAAAGCGTGTTTACGAAGGCGGAGGCACCAAACGCATTGAAAAGCTTCACAGTAAAGGAAAAATGACTGCTCGTGAGCGCATCGACTATTTATTAGACGACCCAAAAGAAGCTATAGAAATCGCTGCTTTTGCAGGAGAAGGAATGTATAAAGAACATGGAGGTTGTCCTAGTGGTGGGGTTGTGATTAAAATTGGTAGTGTTTCCGGAAAAAAAGTAATTGTTGTTGCCAACGATGCCACTGTAAAAGCAGGGGCTTGGTTTCCTATTACAGGTAAGAAAAATTTGCGCGCGCAAGAAATAGCTATTGAAAATCGATTACCTATAATATATTTAGTTGATAGCGCTGGGGTTTACTTACCTATGCAAGATGAAATTTTCCCCGATAAAGAACATTTTGGAAGAATATTTCGAAATAATGCGGTAATGAGTAGCATGGGAATAACTCAAATTGCTGCTGTAATGGGTAGCTGTGTTGCTGGAGGAGCTTACTTACCTATTATGAGTGATGAGGCCCTTATCGTTGATAAAACAGGAAGTATATTTTTAGCAGGAAGTTATTTAGTGAAAGCTGCGATTGGAGAAAGTATTGACAATGAAACTCTCGGCGGTGCAACAACTCATTGTGAAATAAGTGGTGTGACCGATTACAAAGCAAAAGATGATAAGGATGCTTTAGAAAGAATTAAAAAGATAGTGGATAAAATTGGAGATTTTGACAAAGCAGGCTTCAACAGAAAAAAGGCTTTGCCTCCAAAATTAAAGCAAGAAGAGATATTTGGTATTCTCCCTCATTCTCGCTCAGAACCTTATGATATGATGGAGATTATCAACAGACTTGTAGATAATTCCGAGTTTGACGAATACAAAGCGGGGTTTGGAAAAACAATCATTACAGGATATGCAAGGATAGAAGGTTGGGCTGTTGGAGTTGTTGCTAATCAACGTAAAGTAGTTAAATCCAAGAAGGGAGAAATGCAATTTGGTGGTGTAATTTATAGTGATTCCGCAGATAAGGCTACACGCTTTATTGCCAACTGCAATCAGAAGAAAATTCCACTTGTATTTTTGCAAGACGTAACAGGTTTTATGGTGGGGAGTAAAAGTGAACATGGGGGAATCATCAAAGACGGAGCGAAAATGGTGAATGCTGTCAGTAACTCTGTAGTACCTAAATTTACAGTAGTCATTGGTAATTCTTATGGCGCAGGAAATTATGCTATGTGTGGGAAAGCTTATGACCCACGGTTAATTTTTGCTTGGCCTAGCGCAGAATTAGCTGTAATGAGTGGGAATTCTGCGGCAAAAGTTTTGTTACAAATAGAAACAGCAAGCTTAAAAGCTAAGGGCGAACAAATCACTCCTGAGAAAGAAGAAGAATTATTCAATAGAATCAAAGCAAATTATGACCAACAGACTAGTCCTTATTACGCAGCTTCAAGAATTTGGACAGATGCAGTTATCAATCCATTAGATACACGCAAATGGATTTCTATAGGCATTGAAATTGCTAACCACTCACCTATTACAAAAGATTTCAACTTGGGCGTGATTCAAACCTAAATATCAACGGTTTAGAAATGATAATATCTTCATTTAAAAAAACAAACAAATAAACAGCTTATATAAAAATAAATAGTATTTTTGCGAACCGTTATTCAACCTCTGGCGAAAATCGTGAATGTTGCTTAACCAAAACATTTTAAACATTTTAGCAATGGATTTAGTTAAATTTGTCCAAGACGAGTTCATCACAAAAAAAGATTTTCCTCACTTTCAAGCAGGTGACACAATCACTGCTTACTACGAAATTAAGGAAGGTCAAAAGACAAGAACGCAGTTTTTTAAAGGAACTGTAATTCAAGTTAAAGGAAGTGGCGCTACAAAAACTTTCACTTTAAGAAAAATGAGTGGTACAGTTGGTGTAGAGCGTATTTTTCCTGTAAACTTGCCTGCACTTCAAAAAATTGAAGTAAATAAGAGAGGTAAAGTACGTAGAGCAAGAATTTACTACTTTAGAGAGCTTACAGGTAAAAAAGCTAGAATTAAAGAGAGAATGGGAAATTAATCTCACTCTAAAACTTTTGAAAGCCCCATATTTTGGGGCTTTTTTACAAGATAAAATTAAAATTGAATTAAAAATAAAAAAAAAAAGCAAAATGCTTGTTAATCTCTTGTAGTTAATTTTAAACAAACTACATTTGCGTAAAAATTAAAACCCTTAAAACAATGAAGAAAGTTATTGCTATTTTATCATTAGCAACAGTGTTAGTTAGCTCTTGTGTATCTAACAAGAAGTTTAACGAATTAGAGGACAAATATAAAACTGCCTCTGACGAACTTAAGTCGGCAAACATGAAATTAAGTGTTTGTGAAGAAGAAAAAAGAAATATGAAAAGTGGATACGAAAGACAAATCAAAGTCTTGGAAAACACAAACAATGCTCTTATCAATACGCAAGGTGACATCGTAACTATTTCTAAGAAAGGTGCAGAAAACCTTCAACGTTCTTTAGAAAGCTTACAAGAGAAAGATCTTCAAATCAAGACTATGCGTGATGATATCAACAAAAAAGATAGCGTAACTTTAGCATTAGTAACTAGTTTGAAAGGTGCTCTTGACAATGTTAATGATGAAGATATCGAAATTAGTGTTGAAAAAGGAGTTGTATTTGTATCTATTTCTGATAAACTTTTATTTGGTAGTGGAAAATATGAAGTTACTAAAGAAGCTAGAAAAGTTTTAGAAAAAGTTGCTAAAGTTGTAAATGACAAGAAAGACTTTGAGTTTATGGTAGAAGGTCATACTGATACTGACCCTATTTCAAGAGAAGTTATCGTAGATAACTGGGACTTAAGTGCGAAAAGAGCAACTTCTGT
>SKIG01000199.1 GCA_007116535.1 Psychroflexus sp. | reverse complement strand
CTTACAAAACATGCGAAAACAAAAAAGCTATAGCTGAAAGCGGGTCTAGTGTTTCTTATGAATGACATGTTTGTTGCTCCTTGAATCAAAAAAAAGCCCCTTTAAAAAGAGGCTTTGTGTGTTTTTAGTTCAAACTTTTCATTTCGAAATCTTCGTGGGCTTGAAGGTTGTTCAAAACTTGGTTAAAGTTGGCGATGTCAATATCTGTTCTTTCTGCAAAGTCGGCTGGAACAATTGCAATTCTAAAAACTTGATCTAGCGTAAAATCTTGTAGGCTTGTAAGCATTAAATCAGCTGTTCCATCCATAAAAATATCAACTCCTAAAAAGCTATGATCAAAGCCATAATAAACAATCCCTTGAGGCAAAAAATAAGTCGCAGGAAGCATTTCCCAAACATCAATGGGGCCTGAAGAGTCAGGTATTACGTCAGCTAATCGATATACCAAAACAACGTCGCTTTCAAAGACTTCGATATCTTGCGGGAAATCAAAACCTGCTGCAAAGCCGTTTGTGTTGGTAAAATTGATACTCACTTCATAAACTTGCCCCAAAATATTGACACCCGGAGGTCCTTGAGGTCCGCTTGGTCCCATTGGTCCTCTGTCTCCACTACAGGAAGCTATCACCACTGACAGCACTAAAATTGCTAAATACTTTTTCATGATTATTTAAATTTAATTGTTGGTATTAAAATCTAAAGAAACTGAATTGACGCAGTAACGCAATCCTGTTTCGGTTGGTCCGTCTTCAAAAACATGTCCTAAATGGCTATTGCAATTAGCACATAGGATTTCTGTACGAATCACTCCGTGACTTCGGTCTTGTTTGTATTCTATTTTTCCTTCTAAGGCTTGGTCAAAACTTGGCCATCCGCAACCTGCATCAAACTTTGTGCTACTTGAGAAAAGTGGAGTTTTACATGCATTGCATACATAAGTCCCTTTTTCGAAATGCATATTGTATTTTCCTGAAAAGGAACGCTCTGTACCTTTTTCTCTTAGGACATAATATTCCTCAGGACTTAATTTATCTTTCCAAATATCTTTGTTATTGCTCATTATTAGCTGATTTAAAGTCTTCTTCTGAAACAAATTGAAGAGCAGCTCCGTTAATACAATGCCTAATTCCTGTTGTATTTTTTGGACCATCATTAAATATATGTCCTAAGTGACTGCCACATTTAGCACATAAGGCTTCGTCTCTTTTGTAGCCTAATTTGTAGTCATAAGAAATGACAATGCTACCTTCTATGGCTTCATCGAAGCTTGGCCATCCGCAACCTGCATCATATTTATTTTTACTTTTATACAAAGGATTATTACACCCGCCACAAACAAAAACGCCTTCTCTTTCTTCAAAGTTGATAGGACTTGTGTAGGGTCTTTCGGTTCCTGCTTGGCGAAGAATGTAGTATTGATCGTTGGTGAGAATTTCTTTCCACTCGGATTCTGACTTTTGTACTTCAAAATCCTCAGGATTTGGTTTTTCTTGTTTTTGAGCTATTCCGTTACAACTTTGCAACATAAGCATGCAAAAAAGTAAGTGGTACATCAGTTTCATATTCTTTTTTAAAGCGAATATAACAAAAAGCTTACCACTTTTTATTTTGTAAAGTTTTTTTTAGGAATTAGTAGGGCTACAAATTGTTATTTAACCAAATAACCCAATCTGCTTCATTCATTCGTACACTTACAAATACGATAAAAGCAATGACAATAAACCACCAATTGGTTTGGTTTGTTTTGAGTAGATAAACAGCAATAATACCCATCAAAACAGCCGGTAAAGCAACTAGTAGATTTGGAACAAGCCATAAACCTGAGGAGAATATCGCAAAAATTTTCATAAAGGTGAATACTCCTGCGAAAATGAGTACAATCTTTGTTCCTGAAATGGTATATGATTCAGAAAAAATAGGTGCTTTTTTTTGTTCTGACATAGAAAAGGCTTTTGTTATTTTGATTACTGCTTAAAAAATGAATCTACAAATTCCATTTTATCGAAAAACTGCAGGTCTTCTACTCCTTCTCCAACCCCAATATATTTGACAGGTATTTTGAATTGATCACTTATTCCTATGACCACCCCTCCTTTAGCCGTTCCGTCTAGTTTGGTGACTGCAAGTGAAGTCACTTCTGTTGCTGCTGTAAATTGTTTGGCTTGTTCAAAAGCATTTTGCCCTGTAGAACCATCTAAGACTAACATAACTTCGTTAGGTGCGTGAGGCAATACTTTTTGCATTACACGCTTTACTTTAGTTAACTCATTCATCAAATTGACTTTATTATGCAATCTTCCTGCTGTGTCGATTAAAACAACGTCGGCATTTTGTTTGACGGCACTTTGAACGGTGTCAAAAGCTACTGAAGCTGGGTCACTTCCCATTTGTTGTTTAACAATGGGAACACCTACTCTATCGGCCCAAATCTGTAATTGATCGATGGCAGCTGCACGGAAGGTATCTGCAGCTCCAAGCACTACATTTTTCCCTTGGCTTTTAAATTGCGCTGCGAGCTTACCTATAGTAGTAGTTTTTCCAACTCCATTTACACCAACAACCATAATTACATAAGGCTTTTTCTCTTCAATTGGATTGCTTTCGTGTTCTGTTTCACTGAGGAGTCCTGCAATTTCTTCACGAAGAATTTTGTTTAGCTCTTCCGTGCCAAGGTATTTATCCTTTGCTACACGTTCTTCGATACGTTCTATAACTTTTAGAGTGGTAGCTACGCCAACATCGCTACTGATTAGGACTTCTTCTAAATTATCAAGAACCTCATCATCTACCTTAGATTTTCCGGCAATTACTTTCCCTAGTTTACCAAAAAAGCTAGATTTGGTTTGCTCTAGACCTTCGTCTAATTTTTCCTTTTTTTCTTTTGAAAAGAATTTATTGAATAATCCCATGTATATGAAGTAAATTTTGGTTACAAATGTACATTATTTTGAATAATTCTTGACTAATGAAATTTTGTATCAAGAACGAACATTCAACAAAATAATTTTGTGATTCGGAGTCTATGTGCTAACTTCGTTTTCTTTTGTTAGCTAAAAAATAATCAAGATAAATGATGAAATTACTAAGCAATTACTTACTGACAGTGCTTTTTTTACTACTTGGATTGAATTCTTTTGGACAGTTTCAATTAAGTGGAAAATTTACTGAATTATCCAACGAAAAAATTCAATTAATTGGTTTTGAAGGATTTGATGCTTATGAGATTGCTTCCACTCAAGCAAATGAAAACGGTGAGTTTAGCGTAAATTTTTCTAACGACGACTATGGTATGGGATACCTCAGCGTGAATGAAAATCAAAACTATATCCTCATATTAGAAAAAAGTGATATTCAATTGGAAGGAAAAGATTTAGCAAGCACTGATTTAATTCGCATCGTAAAAGGAGATGAAAACAAGTTATTTTCAGAATTTTCAAATTTCTACAGTCTTCAGCGAAACGCAGTAAGTGCTTGGAATTACTTAGGGCAATTGTATCAAAACTATCCTCAATTTCAGAAAAATAG
>SKIG01000230.1 GCA_007116535.1 Psychroflexus sp. | reverse complement strand
GAAAATTTGAGCCAAGGGGTTTACATACTTCAGTTAATAACTCAAGATAATAAAATCAGTAATCATAAACTTATAAAGAAGTAACATGAGATTTCACACCCGTAAATGGATAAAACCACAAGATTTAAACCCTAACCAAACACTTTTTGGCGGAAGGATGTTAGAATGGATTGATGAAGAAGCAGCTTTATATGCTTGCATTCAATTAGAAAATAAACGCGTAGTTACCAAATATATAAACGAAATCAATTTTGTGAGTTCGGCTAAGCAAGGTGATGTGATTGAAATCGGGATTGATGTGGTTAAATTCGGAAAAAGCTCACTTACGCTCGCATGCGAGGTAAGAAACAAAATGACTAGACAAACCATTATCCGTATCGACCAAATTATCATGGTTAATTTGGATGAAGACGGTAAGCCCTCACCTCATGGAAAAACTAAAATTGAATTTGTAAAGGATAGGTTAGGGGAGTAAATAAGCTGGCAACATCACTTTTTTATTTCTCCACCTTTTCTCCATTCAAAACCAAGCTGTAAGTTATTTTAGTTGACTTTTCCAACATTTTTGACACAGAACAATAGGTGCCAAAAGACAAGTCTAAAGCTCGTAGGGCTTTGGATGCAGGAATTTCACCATCGATAATTACTTCAAGGTCTATTGATGTAAAATAACGTGGAATTTCCTCACGTCTAGTCCCATTTACATTCACTTCTAGATGTTCTATTTCTAACTTTTGTTTTTCTAAAATATGCACAATGTCTATAGAACTACAACCTGCAATTGCCATTAAAACAAGTTCCATTGGGCTCGCCGCTGTTGGATTTTCCATAGAAGAATTTTCCATAGCTACACTATGACCTTTGCTGTTTTTAGCTATGAATTTAGTACTTGAGTTATTTTCTTTTTGGAGATTAATTTTCATCTGTTTATTTTTAATTTTCTTTTTACCTGTCGTGCTGTCCCGAGGCCTCGGGATAAGCATCTTATTCTACTTAGCATATTATTTTTTAATATAACACTTACATCATTTCATTTTATGGTAAACAAAATTTTAGAATCTTTCATCAAAATCAAGATTATTACAAAATTACTGAATATAATTCACATAAATAAAAAAACAGTGATAAACCTAAGTCTATCACTGTTCTTTGAAATTTTAATACGAGTAGATCTATTTGTCGTAAATCTTGTTGTATAAATCTATATACTTCGCTTTGATTTCTCTACGTTTCATTTTCATGGTTGGGGTAAGATGGCCGTCTTCGATAGACCAAATATCAGGCGTAAGTTCAAATTTTTTGATTTTTTCCCAATTTCCAAAACGTTCGTTGTAATAGCTTACTTCTTCTTGGATTCTTTCAATTACGTCTTTAGAAGCAGCTATATCTATTGGAGAGCTACCAAGATTAAGAGATTTTCTTTTTGCCCACTCTTCCACAAACTCAAAATTTGGTTGAATCAATGCAGCTGGCATCTTTTCACCATCACCAATGACCATAATTTGTTCTATGAAGCGTGATTGCTTCATAATATTTTCAATTACCTGAGGAGCAATGTACTTTCCACCTGAGGTTTTAAACATTTCCTTTTTACGGTCGGTTATTCTGAGGAAACCTTCGTTATCAATTTCTCCAATATCTCCTGTATGGAAGTAGCCGTCTTTCAGGACTTCATTAGTTTTTTCTTGGTCTTTATAATAGCCTACCATTACTTGAGGACCTTTTACCAGAATTTCTCCGTCTTCAGCAATTTTAACTTCTGTATCAGGAATTGGTTTACCAACCGTACCAATTTTGAAACCTCTATTGCGTTCGTCATTTACTGCAACAACAGGAGAAGTCTCTGTAAGTCCGTAACCCTCCATTACTTTAATATTAGCTGCATTAAAAACACGTGCAAGTCTTGATTGCAATGCAGCACTTCCAGAGGCGATTACTTTTAGATTTCCTCCTAAGGCTTCTTGCCATTTGCTAAAGATTAATTTTCTAGCAATTTTCAATTTAAACTCATACCACCCGCCATTGGCGTTGTAGGGCTCGTATTCCAAACCAAGATCAACTGCCCAAAAGAACAATGCTTTTTTTATTCCTGTAAGGTCAGCACCTTTAGCAATAATTTTGTCATATACTTTTTCTAACAAGCGGGGAACTGCCGACATTACGTCGGGCTTTACCTCTTTTAAGTTATCGCTTATTTTTTCAATAGATTCCGCAAAATAAACGCTTACTCCATTGTATTGATACATGTACTGAAGCATTCGTTCATAAATATGACATACAGGTAAAAAACTAAGCGCTATTGCCTGTCCAGATTCTAGCGGAAGTCTAGTCGAACTGTTGATAGCGTTGCTAACAATATTTTTATGAGTTAACATTACACCTTTTGGTCTTCCCGTAGTTCCTGAAGTATAAATAAGTGTAGCTAAATCATCTTCTTTAACTGCGTCCATTCTTTTTTGTACTTCATCTTGGTTACTATCATCGCTACCAAGCTCTAGAACTTCATTCCAGTTTTTTGCTCCTTTAATTTCGTCGAATGAGTAAACTTCTTTTAAGCTAGGAACTTGGTCTTTGATGCGCATTACTTTATCATAGACTTCCTTATCAGAAACAAAACAATATTTAGATTCACTGTGATTTAGTACATATTGGTAATCTTCTTCTGAAATAGTTGGATAAATCGGAACATCTTGCGCACCTAACTGCATCACACCAATATCAACAATGTTCCATTCGGTTCTGTTGTTGGTAGATATTATAGCCACTTTATCGTTTGAGTCTACGCCTAAACGAAGTAAAGCTCTACTAATTTTGTTCGCTTTTTCAATATATGTTTTTGAGCTAGTAGGTACCCACGTGCCTTTGTACTTAGTAACTAAGGCTTCTTGTAAGTTAAATTTTTCAAGTTGGTAGTAGGGGAAGTCAAATAATCGCTTGATATCTTTCATCGTTATATTTTTAATTTTTTAGTCTAGGGGTTAAATAACAATGCAAAATATAACTTTTTTTGATTTTTTGAAAGTACTTTATGTAATAATTCATATTTATCTCTTATATGGCTATTTCAAAAGTTATTTCCATAAAAAAAGCTACTCTGAGTAATTTCAAAGTAGCTTTTTCTAAAGTTTAGACTAAAATTTTAGTCGTGGTGGTCGTGTACATCAAATCTTAGTGATGGAGAAGTGTAAACAACTTCATCGTCAGATTGTCTTACTAACTTAAACACAATATGTGCATGTCCTTCTGATAAACCAACAAAATGAACATGATCGCCGTGAGATTCAGTGATGTATAGTACGTCAGCTTTGTCAGGATTAGTCAACTCTGCTTCCAATCTATATTCACTTGGGATATTGACACTATGAGTATGGTTTCCATGGTTTTCTCTAGCTGTTACTCCCAATGAAACAGCTTCAGGTTCGTCTTCGGCTTTTCCTCTTACATACCAAGAGCTATCACCTGGAATTGGCTCATTGTCTGTTGCATGCAAAGTTATCCCGTTGCTAAACGCACCATGCCAATGATT
>SKIG01000237.1 GCA_007116535.1 Psychroflexus sp. | reverse complement strand
ATTCAGGTGATTGAAAACCTTCAATTCAACGAAATTAATTTTGAAACCAATGAAGCTTTAATTGAATACATTGATGTAGAAGCCGATCAAGCTTTTTTGAAGGATTCGATAAAACAAGGAACCTTTGGTGTTTCTAAAGAAGCAAGAGCAAACCTAAATATTTGTTACACTTCCTTGCACGGAACTTCTATCAAATCAGTTCCCCCTATTCTAGAAGCTGCAGGATTTACACAAGTTCATATTGTAAACGAACAAGCCGAACCTAATGGTGACTTCCCAACGGTTAAATCGCCTAATCCAGAAGAACCCGAAGCACTTAAAATGGCCCTCGAATTAGGTGAGGAAAAAGGAAGCGACCTAGTTATTGGAACGGACCCCGATGGCGACCGATTAGGAATTGCAGTACGAAATAATGAAGGAAAACTATCTCTATTGAACGGAAACCAAACC
This sequence comes from Psychroflexus sp., assembly GCA_007116535.1. Taxonomy (GTDB): domain Bacteria; phylum Bacteroidota; class Bacteroidia; order Flavobacteriales; family Flavobacteriaceae; genus Psychroflexus. The sequence goes on along the minus strand of SKIG01000237.1, from coordinate 3,077 downwards.
ATGATTTTGATGACTTGGTATTTGTTGGATAAATGGAAAAATGCAGGGAAACTCAACGGAAAACAATTTGTTGGCTCAACCATTGTATCTACTCCAATGATGAAGGAAATGACCGAAAATTACAGAGTTATCTACAAAGAAGGTCTCACTGGATTTAAATGGATTGCGAAAATCATTAATGATCATCCGCATTTAGAATTCATCGGAGGTGGTGAAGAAAGCTTTGGATTCATGGTATCCGATTTTGTGCGAGACAAAGATGCCAGCACCTCTATTTTGCTTACTTGTGAAATGGCTGCCGAATTAAAAGCACAAGGCATTTCTCCTTACCAAAAATTGATTGAACTTTATGTAGAACATGGGTATTACCAAGAGCAATTGGTATCACTAGTAAAAAAAGGTATTTCTGGTGCAGAAGAAATCAAACAAAAAATGATTGATTTGCGCGAAAATCCACTGAAAGAAATCAATGACGAAAAAGTGGTTTTGGTTGAAGATTACCAAGAAAGTATGGCTTACAACAAGCAAACCAACGAAAGTTACACTTTAGATATTCCAAAATCTAATGTATTGATTTACTATACTGAAAAAGGAACCAAAGTTGCTGCTCGACCAAGTGGCACAGAGCCGAAAATTAAGTTCTATGTAAGTGTAAATGATACCTTGGAAAAAGTAGAAGACTTCCCCAAAAAAGAAGCAGAAGCATTCTCTAAGTTAGCTGCCATTTTTGCTGAAATGGGGATAGAAAAATAAATTTAAAATTAGTAAATGAACTATTTCAAGAAAATCTTAGTCTTTGCAAAACCCTATAAAACCTATGCGGTTCTAAATATTATTGCTAACATTTTGTATGCATTATTTAGTACACTTGCAATGGTTTCTTTGTTTCCTATGCTTAAAGTTTTGTTTGGCGAAGACGAACCGCTTTATGAAAAACCGGTATATGATGGTCTTTCTAAAAAGTATATTGAAGATTACTTGAATTTTTTCATCACCCAAAAAGCTGAAGAAGGTGCGACAGATGTTTTAATGTATATGGTAGCTTTGGTAATTGGTATGTTTTTATTGAAGAATTTTTTCAATTATTTAGCCATGTTTTTCATTACTTTTTTACGTAACGGAGTTTTGAAAGATGTCCGAAATGCCATGTTTAGAAAAACATTATCGCTTCCTCTATCTCATTATTCAGAAAAACGAAAAGGAGATACCTTAGCAAGAATTACTTCTGATGTTTTAGAAGTGCAACATTCGTTTCTTTCTATTCTTGAATTGGTTGTTCGAGAACCATTGACCATAATTTTTACCATTGGCGCAATGGTTTTCATAAGTTGGGAATTGACTTTGTTTGTGTTTATTTTTATTCCGATTTCAGGATATATCATTTCTCTAATCGGTAAATCTTTGAAAAAGAAATCTGACAAAGTTCAACAGGAACAAGGCTATTTCCTTTCCATTTTAGAGGAATCTTTGAGTGGATTAAAAATCATTAAAGGTTTCAATGCAGAAAAAGTTTTCACGCGAAAATTTGAAGAATCCACTAACAATTTTTACGATTTCTCCAACAAGCTATTGAATCGTCAAAACCTTGCTTCACCTACAAGTGAATTTCTCGGGATTGGCGTTATTGCAATTCTACTATGGTACGGAGGGCGATTAGTACTTATTGATGGTAGCTTGGAAGCTAGTATGTTTATTACTTATATGGGGCTTTCTTACCAAATTCTGACTCCTGCAAAAGCTATTTCCAAAGCAAGTTATGGCGTTAAAAAAGGAAATGCCGCAGCAGAACGAATTCTTGAAATCTTAGAAACAGAAAGCAATATCCAAGACGCACCAAATGCAGTAGAGAAAAAGGACTTCACTTCTGCTATAGAAATTAAGAATCTTTCTTTCAAATATGAAGCCGACTATGTCTTAAAGAACTTCTCTGTAAAAGTACCCAAAGGAACAAGCCTTGCTTTGGTTGGTCAGTCGGGTAGCGGAAAATCTACTATCGCCAATTTGATTACTCGTTTTTACGAAACCAATGAAGGTAGTATAGAAATTGATGGCGTTGACATTAGAAAAAAGAAAAAAAAATCACTACGTGGTTTGATGGGCTTGGTGACTCAGGAATCAATATTATTCAACGATAGTATTCGCGAAAATCTTAAGATTGGCAAAGAAGATGCTACAGAAGAAGAATTGATAAACGCTCTCAAAATTGCGAATGCATACGATTTTGTAATGCAACTTCCCAAAGGTTTGGATACCAATGTGGGAGATAGCGGAGGAAAATTAAGTGGTGGACAAAAGCAACGAATTTCAATCGCACGTGCCGTTTTAAAGAATCCCCCCATCATGATTTTAGATGAAGCTACCTCAGCGCTAGATACAGAAAGTGAAAGATTAGTTCAGGAAGCTTTGGAAAACATGATGAAAAATCGAACTTCTATTGTTATCGCACATCGTTTGTCCACTATACAAAAAGCGGATCAAATTGCTGTGATGCACCAAGGCGAAATCGTTGAAATTGGCACTCATGAAGAGCTAATGCAACTTGGCAAGGCTTACTATAAGTTAGTTGAAATGCAGTCGTTTGAGTGATGCTATCAACCTAAAATTAGGAATCAGGAATTGTTTAGATTTATCCTAATTAACTTCATTATAATAAGTAAAGTGGATAACAAGTTGACTACAAATTGATGTTGTGCGTAAATTTATTTTTTATCGTATGAATCGAAGTATGAATTCTATATTCATAATTGTCAGATATCCAAATTCCTTTCTTGTTGTCATTCCTTTAAAGAGACTAGTTGTATAAAGAATAATTGGAACAATCAAACTTAGTCGAATTGCGCCCGCATAAGGCCAATACATTATCGAAAACAGATTTGCTACGAAGGCGAGTAATCCTGTCAGTATAATAGTTGTCCGATTAAAAATTGTGAGTTCTTTGCTTCTCAAGCTTACTAATGAAATAGAAATTGCTGTCAGCATGTAAATTATCATTCCAACCATAATAATTGTAGGCACATCTATCCAAGTAATTAAAAATCCAATCGTCAAGCCGAAAGTTAGTATCGTAGTGAGTTTGT
>SKIG01000171.1 GCA_007116535.1 Psychroflexus sp. | reverse complement strand
TATCCTGAAGATTTGGAATTTTCGCAAGAAAGACAATCTATTTTTACAGGAAACATAAAGTGGAACACGCAGATTAAATTACCTTGGGATATAAATTTTCAATCAACTTTTGTATACTTAGCTAAAGATATCATTCCACAAGGAGAAATTAAAGAACGTTATTCCTTCGACTTCGGCATCAAGAAAAGTATTCAACAGGGAAAGGGAGAATTGTTTCTGAATGTTACCGACTTATTCAATACATTTCAGCTAAATACAGTTCAATCGGGTGAAGATTTCTCTGTTGTTGCCAACAATTTATTTGAAACACAAGTTTTTAGAGTTGGTTACCAATACCGTTTTTAACAGATCTAAATTAGTAAACATATGTTGAATACACTTCCTTTTGAATTGATATTAGCTTCAGCTTCCCCAAGAAGAAAACTGTTTTTAGAAGAATTAGCTATTCCGTTTTCTGTGGAAGTAAGAGAAATAGATGAAACGTTCCCAAACCATCTAAAAGGCAAAGAAATCGCTGCCTATATCGCTGAGCAAAAAGCATGTGCTTTCAACGACCTTGAAACAAATCAAGTTGTACTTACGGGAGATACCGTTGTTTGGAATGAACATCATGCTCTCGGAAAACCTAGCAATCAGCAACAAGCATTTGAAATGATTCAATCTTTATCGGGAAAAACCCATGAAGTTATTTCTGCTTTTTGCCTCAAAGGAAAAAAATTTTGCAGGACTAAAGTAGATGCTTGCAGGGTTCATTTCAAGTCCCTCACCGAAGAAGAAATCAACTACTATATCGAAAATTTTCAACCATTTGACAAAGCAGGCGCCTATGGAATTCAAGAATGGATAGGTCAAATTGGCATCGATAAAATTGAAGGTTCATTTTATACCGTGATGGGAATGCCCGTTCATCTTCTATACCAAGAATTAGTTGAATTGAAGACAAATTGGAAATATAAATAAGATTGAATTTTTAATTTACTATCACACTAAATCAATTTTTATATTATCAAAAGCTTTGAGAAACTTTGTGGGTTTTTGTGCCTTTAGTGGCATAGCTTTTACACAAAGTCGCTCAAAGAAGTCGCAAAACTCACAAAGACAAAGAGAATTAAGCTATTATTTATCGAATTCAGGTTAAAACCGACTTATACAGGCAGGTATGTGGTTTAATTGAAAGCTTATAGTTTCTTATAATAAATATATGTGATGAAAGTATACTATATGCTTTAGCTTTGAAAATTCTCATTGATGAAGATGATTAATTAATACTTCAATAATTTTTCGACTTCTGAAACCAATCTATCTTTAGGTAAAAACTGCTTTTCTAAATTGGAAGCAAATGGTACAGGAGTTTCTAAACTTGCTACCCTAGAAATTGGCGCATCTAGAAATTCAAAACATTCTTGTGCAATAAAGGCGCTTATATCCGAAATGATACCTCCAAACATAGTATCTTCTTGAAGTAACAAAATTTTTCCTGTTGCTTTAACTAGGCTTATAATAGCCTCATAATCCAAAGGAGAGAGCGAACGTAAATCTAGCACCGCAATTGATGAATCCGCAAATTGATGTATTACTTCCAAAGCCCAATGCACTCCCGCACCATAAGTTATAATACCAATTTTGGTTCCTTCATGTAGTAAATTTGCTTTTCCAATAGGAATAGTATACTCATTTACGGGAACTTCTTCTCGAATGCTTCTGTACAAGGCTTTATGTTCAAAAAACACTACAGGATTGGGATCATCTAAGGCGCTTAACAACAAACCTTTCGCATCACTTGGAAAAGCAGGATAGATTACTTTTAATCCCGGAGTTTTGGTAAACCAAGCTTCGTTCGTCTGCGAATGAAAAGGTCCCGCTCCCACTCCTGCGCCACATGGCATACGTAAAACTACATCTGCAGGCTCATTCCATCGGTAGTGTACTTTAGCCAAATAATTAACAATTGGATTGAATCCTGTACTCACAAAATCTGCAAACTGAAATTCGACCACAGATTTTGTCCCGTTGATTGACAATCCCATTGCCGTAGATACAACTGCCGATTCGCAAATAGGTGTATTCCTTACTCTATCTTTGCCAAATTCTTCAACAAAGCCTTCGGTTATTTTAAAAACTCCTCCATATTCAGCAATGTCTTGTCCCATAATCACCATGTCAGGATAACGCTGCATTCCTTGTCTCAGACCGTCACTAATGGCATCAATAAAGCGCATTTCTCTTTTTTTTGCAGAAGCTTCAATAGTTAGAGGGTCATGTGTTCTGTAAACATCAGCAAGTTCAATTTCTATACTTGATTCAATCGCTTCTTCAGCATTCGCTAAGGAAAGTGCTTCCTTTATTTCTTTATTGATTTCATTGGTCAAGCGAGATTTTTCTTCAGGCGAAAGGATATTTTCAGCAAGTAAGAAATCTTCAAAATTCTTGATTGGATCTTTCTCCTTCCAAGCATCGATTAATTCTTGAGGTACATATTTAGTACCACTAGCCTCTTCGTGTCCGCGTCTTCGAAATGTTTTAAATTCCAATAAAACAGGACGCGGATTCTTTCGCATTTCTTCAGCAAGTTCACCAACTTTTTCGAAGACTTCAACTATATTATTTCCGTCGATAATATGAGATTCGATACCGTAGCCAACTCCTTTGTTAGCAAGATGCTCGCAACGGAATTGTTCCATCGTGGGTGTCGACAAACCGTAACCATTGTTTTCTATGCAGAAAATAACGGGCAAATCCCACACTGCTGCAATATTCAATGCCTCATGGAAGTCGCCTTCGCTGGTTGCTCCTTCACCTGTGAATACTGCTGTTACTTTGGCTTCATTTCGGTTTTTATGCGCAAGTGCGATTCCATCTGCAACCCCTAGTTGAGGCCCTAAGTGCGAAATCATTCCAATGATTTTGTAGTCTTGTGTACCAAAATGAAAACTTCTGTCCCTACCCTTTGTAAAGCCACTCGCCTTCCCTTGCCATTGAGCAAATAAGCGATGCAATGGGATGTTACGCGTGGTGAAAACACCTAAATTTCGGTGCATAGGAAGAATGTATTCATCTTCATGAAGCGCAGCACAAACACCAACTGAAATAGCTTCTTGGCCAATACCTGAAAACCACTTGGATATTTTTCCTTGACGGAGCAAAACCAACATTTTGTTTTCTATCAAACGGGGTTTCAGTAGATTATAATACAAGCCTAAGTATTGGTCGTGGCTGAGTTGAGTAGAATCAAATTGCATATAGACAAATGTAAATTTAACAACGAAGATACATTTTTTTATTACGATTTTGGCAATCAATAAGCCTATAAATTATGAGATTTGAAATTATAGGCATAAACTACATAGGTATTATTTTATTTTGAAAACTTTTTGGTTGATGTAGATTTGATATTCAAGCTTTTGCAAAAATTAGTTCAAGGAAGTCACAAAATACTATTAGAATTAGGATATTACGTCGTTTAAAAAAATCAGGTTAGCAGTTGTACTCTTTAACTATGGGTCATAGCTCGATTTTTATAACAAAAATT
>SKIG01000156.1 GCA_007116535.1 Psychroflexus sp. | reverse complement strand
AGTTCTACAAACCTATTTTTGATATCAGGATTAATTTTTGTGCTAATTATTTCCAACATCAATCAAATTTATGAAATCATTCCCCCTGAGTATGATACAGGTCTCACTATCGTTCTATTGATTAGCTTGGTAAAACTCGTTAGTAACATTATAGGAAATAATAATAGTATCTTATTCAATTCAAATTATTATCATTATGTGTTGGTCTTAGGGGTTGGACTTATCTTATTTGCTATTTTACTCAATTATTTCTTAATTCCTTCTTACGGTTTAGAGGGAGCAGCTTTTGCAACTTTTATAAGCTTTTTTTTATACGACTTTTTAAAGGTGTTTTTTGTTCAGAAAAAATTTTCAATCAATCCTTTTTCCAAACAGACCTATAAATTAGCGGTGATTGTATTTACATTTACCCTTATCTTTTACAATTTTGACTTTAATTTTCACCCTTTATTAAACATTTTTATCAAATCAACAATAATTTCAGCTACTTACGTTCCTTTAGTTATATGTTTAAAGACTTCAGAAGAAGTAAATGATTTTGTGTATAAAATTCAGGATTTAGTGAAATCGTATTTTACTAAGGAAAAATAAGTACTAATCAGAAACAGAAACAACTCAATTGTTTATTTTAGTAGCTTGAAACAAAACTTTTTTAAATCACCATTGCATGAACCAATTAGTTTTATTTGATGGTAAAGCAAGAGAATCGCTTTTACCATTTACGTTTACAAGACCAATAGCTGATATCAGAATTGGAATATTAAAAATTTCAGAAAAATGGGAGAAATACACACAACTTCCTATTTCATATAAAACAGAAGAATACTTGCAATGTAAGTTTCCCTATTCTGTTGAAGGAAAAACATTATTTGTAAATGCCTCTTATTTGCCAAGTAAAAATTTGGTTGACACACTACTTCAACTAAAAGATGATGAAGTTATAAACGATGGAGATGAAGTTGTTGCTTTTGTTGCAAATGACTGGACAGATGATTTTTCTTCAAGAAAATCTACTGAATTAGCAAACGATGTGTTGACTGTGAAACATACCTGGGACATCTTTAGTAAGAACCACCAAGCAATTGAACAAGATTTTGAATTACTTACAAACGGTCGTAAATCACAAGAAATTCCATCTTCCGTATATGCTGTAAACAAGGAACTTATTTTTGTTGAAGAAGGCGCTACCTTACATAACGGAAGCTTAAATGCAAGTGAGGGACCTATCTATATAGGAAAGAACACAGAAATCATGGAAAATTGTTCTGTCCGCGGGCCATTTGCTTTATGTGAAGGTGCAAGTTTGAAGATGGGCACAAAAATATATACAGGAACAACTGTCGGCCCTCATTCAAAAGTAGGAGGAGAGGTGAGTAATTCGGTGATTTTTGGGTTTAGTAACAAAGGACATGATGGATTTTTAGGGAATTCAGTTTTAGGAGAATGGTGCAATTTAGGAGCAGACACAAATACATCGAACTTAAAAAATAATTACGCCATGGTTCGTCTTTGGGATTATACATCAGGACGTTTTGCAGATACAGGACTTCAGTTTTGTGGTTTGATGATGGGAGATCACTCCAAATGTGGAATCAATACCATGTTCAATACAGGAACTGTTGTTGGTGTAAGTGCAAATATTTTTGGTGCTGGTTTTCCGCGAAATTTTATACCAAGTTTTAGTTGGGGTGGAAGTAGTGGAACCATAACTTACCGAACAAACAAAGCTTTTGAAGTGGCAGAAGTGGTCATGCAACGAAGAAAAATTGACTTTACAGAGGAAGATAAATCTATTTTGACCCACGTTTTTGAAGCTACTCAAAAATACAGAAAAGACTAACTTGATTATTTAACTATGCAAAAGAGGAGAGTAGTAGTTACAGGAGTAGGTGTTGTTTCTCCTAATGGAATAGGCATTAACTCCTTTATCAATGCAATAAAAGAACAAAAATCAGGTATTCGAAAGCAAGATATTCTAGCAGAATTAGGCTTTTCTTGCCAAATTGCGGGGCTTCCTGATATTTCAAGCATTGATTTAAATAACTACTTTTCTTTGGTCGAGCAACGAGGACTTAACTCAACAGGATTAATTTATGGTGTAATTGCAGGTTTAGATGCAATTAGGTCCTCAAGTTTGAATACAGAAAAGTACGATCCTGAGCTTGGTATCATCTTCGGGACAGGAAGTTTAGGTATAGAAAAATTCAGTGAGTCGATTCGACAAATAGACAACAAACAAGTCAGAAGACTCGGTAGCACAAGCGTCTTACAAACCATGTCGAGTGGCGTTGCTGCTTTTTTAAGTGGAAAAATAAAAGCAGGGAATATGGTAACTTCTAATTCTTCAGCATGCGCTACGGGTTCAGAAGCATTGCTGATGGGATTTAAGCATATTCAGTCGGGTAGCGCAAAACGCATGCTCGTAGGAAGCACAAGCGATTCCGGACCTTATATTTGGGGAGGTTTTGATGCTTTAAGAATTTTGCCACATCAATACAATGATCGACCTAAAGAAGCCTCGCGCCCAATGGATGCAAACGCAAGTGGATTTGTACCTTCCTCGGGAGCGGGAGCTTTAGTTTTAGAAGATTTAGAGAGTGCTTTGGAAAGAGGTGCAAAAATTTATGCCGAAGTTTTAGGTGGATTTCAAAATTCAGGAGGTCAAGTGAATGGCGGAAGCATGACCGCTCCTAATCCAGGTGCCGTGATTAGTTGTATTCAGCAATCGCTTGTAAATGCAGAATTACATGCAAAGGACATTGACCTAATCAATGGACACCTAACCGCAACAAAAATGGATGCTTTAGAGGTTAGAAACTGGAAAAAAGCACTTGGAGTAAGCGCAGAAAATTTTCCACAAATCCAAAGCTTAAAAGGAATGATTGGTCATGCATTAGCTGCATGTGGAAGCATTGAGTTGGTTTCATGTGTACTTCAATTAAAGCATCAGTTTGTATTTGGAAACCTAAATCTCAATGAAGTTCATTCTGATATTACAAATGAAATATCAACAAACAAAATTCCTACTTCGACGCTAGAAAACAGTCACCTAAATCACCTTATTAAGGCAAGTTTTGGTTTTGGAGACGTAAATGTTTGTTTGGTATTGAGGAAATACTAAAATAAATTAGTTATCTACCCTAAAAGCTCTCCCTTTTTGTTTTTCATTTTCACCAACAATATTATATTCGAAGGTATAAGAATTTTTATCAGTAGTTAAAATTTTGAAATGCATTGGTTTTTCATCAGCCATTTTTTTTGGATTAACCAAGCGAAGTACATACTCACAATCGTTCACCCATCTTATGCTTGCCGTATCAATCTTTCCTCGAAAAGTCTCAATTTCGATGTCTTTACGTCTATCAAAGCGAGTTTTTACCAATTCACCTTCTATTAAGGTTTCAAATTGAAATATGCCTTCCTGAAAACTTTTGCAATCTGATTGAGGCTCATAACATGAAGTAAATAATATAACTGATAATAGGAGTATAAAGGGCTTCATTGCTTTTTTATGCAAAAATAAGCTTTAAATTT